>PCSX01000026.1:0-11707 GCA_002772495.1 Candidatus Vogelbacteria bacterium CG22_combo_CG10-13_8_21_14_all_37_9
TGTGTGGGTATTTTCCTGCTACTTAATTTTTTTGCTTACGCCAAATCGCGTCAGGCTGAATATCGCTCACCGCAAACTTTGGCACAAGAAAAAGTATCAACTAAAAATGCAAATCAAGCAGTTTCTTTACCAGTTCCCAAATTAGATACGGTGGCTTATGATCGAAAATTAATCACTTTGGCTAATAATCCGATTTTAAGTTCCACTACTGATGCTTCAACAACCGTTAAAAACCTCTGGCCACCGAAAACAGTTTATCCGAAGGGTGGAGCAATTTTACCATTCAAACGAGTGGTCGCTTACTATGGTAATTTTTATTCCAAACAAATGGGAGCTTTGGGTCAGTATCCACCAGCCGAGATGCTGGATCGGCTGAATCAAGAAGTGAAGCGCTGGGAGCTGGCTGATCCGGAAACACCAGTCGTGCCGGCGATTCACTATATTGCGGTGACCGCTCAAGCTAGTGCTGGTGCTGATGGAAAATATCGTTTACGAATGCCAGATGAGCAGATCGATATCGCAATTGATTTAGCTCGCCAAAATAAAGGTTTAGTCTTTTTAGATCTCCAAGTGGCTTTGAGTAATTTGCAAACTGAAATTCCACTCTTGGAAAAATATTTTAAAATGCCTCAAGTTCATCTAGGTATTGATCCGGAATTTTCGATGAAAACCGGTGCGCGACCGGGGACAGTGATCGGTACTTATGATGCCGTGGATATAAATTATGCCACTAATTATTTAGCCCAGTTGGTAAGAGAAAATAATTTACCACCCAAAATTTTGGTGATCCATCGTTTTACTCAAGCAATGTTGACTAATTATCGGCAAATCAAAACTAGACCGGAAGTTCAGATTGTAGTGCATATGGATGGTTGGGGCTCGCCGGCTAAAAAAATCGGTTCCTATAATTATTTCGTCGCTTCCGAACCAGTTCAATTTACTGGCTTTAAAATATTTTATAAAAATGATTTATTAGCGCCCAGTCCGCGTCTAATTACTCCCGCCGATTTGATGAAATTGACTCCTCGGCCGATTTATATTCAGTATCAATAATTTAGCCAATGACTCAAGCTCAAGCTCTCACGATTTTAAAAACCGGCGCTAATGTTTTTTTGACCGGTGAACCCGGCTCTGGTAAGACTCATCTTGTCAATCAATATGTGACCTGTTTGCGAGCCTCTGGAATCGAGCCGGCGATTACCGCTTCGACGGGGATTGCCGCGACCCACTTGGGTGGTCTGACAATTCACTCTTGGGCCGGAATTGGAATCAAACAACAATTGACTAAATACGATTTGGATAAAATTATCAGCACTGAATATTTAGTCAAACGAATCGGTCGAGCTAAGGTCTTGATTATCGATGAAGTGTCGATGCTCGGACCGGGGACATTGGAAATGGTCGAAGCTGTTTGTCGTGGTGTTAAACAAACAGAGACCCCGTTTGGCGGATTGCAAGTAATTTTGGTTGGTGATTTTTTTCAATTACCACCAATTGTCCGACCAGTCGAGACTAAGGACCAGTCGAATCTATGGCAAGATGAAGAAGTGCCTGTCTTTGCTTATGATTCCAGTGTCTGGTCGCGGACCCAATTGATTACTTGTTATTTGTCGGAACAATATCGCCAAGATGATCAGCAATTTTTGGCAATTTTAAGTGCTATCCGGTCTAATACTTTTAGCTCAAAACATTTAAATCATTTACTTACTAGAAAAATTGAGCTGACTGAAATTCCGAATGGTAAAACCAAATTATTTTCCCGCAATCTGAATGTCGATCAGGTCAATGATAAAATGTTGTCCGAAATAACGGGAGAAACAAGAACTTTTACAATGGAGTCAGACGGCACACCGGCTTTAGTGGCCATTTTAAAGAAGGGCTGTTTGTCGCCCGAAACTTTACGACTCAAAATTGGAGCAGTGATAATGTTTACTAAAAATAATTTAAAAGATGGCTATGTCAATGGCACTTTGGGGGTGGTTCACAGTTTTAATTCACTGTCTGGTCAGCCTATTATAAAACTAAAATCCAGCCGGCAAATAGAAGTTTCGTCACTCGATTGGTCAGTAGAAGAAAATGGTAAAATTCGAGCCAAAATTTCTCAATTACCACTTCGTTTGGCTTGGGCGATTACGGTTCATAAAAGTCAGGGGATGAGTTTGGATGAAGCGGTGATGGATTTATCGGATGTGTTTGAATTTGGTCAAGGTTATGTGGCTCTATCACGTGTTAGACGTTTATCAGGTTTACATCTTTTAGGTTGGAATAAACGAGCTTTTCAAGTCCATCCGGAAGTATTAGCGATTGATGAATCTTTTCGGGCTAATTCGGCTGGTGCCGAACAGGCTTTTGGCCAGTTGCCACCGTCTGAATTAACTAAAATGGCTGATAATTTTATTAAAGCTTGTGGTGGTAAAAAATCCGCCCGAGGCGGATCTCGTCCCGACGGTAGGCGTGGTGCCTCGGGCGGATCGAAAACTAAAAATTCAACCAAGGTTGGAGGAAATTCAGCCTATATTCTCAAATTAGCTAAATTAAGAGAAAAACATCCTAACGCCTATCGTCCTTGGACACTTGAACAAGATCAAGCTTTAGAATTAGAATTTAAGAAAAATTCTAAAATTAAAAATCTGATTAAAATTTTTGGTCGCCAGCCGGGTTCAATTAAAGCTCGGTTGATTAAATTAGGTTTGTTGAATGAAGATGGAGAAGAAGTATTAAAGCAGTAGGAAGGGGAATTTGAGCTTTTTACCCCTTAACCTTGACAAAAAGAGAAGATAGATATATACTAAGAGAGTAAGTTAAATCTCATCAAAGTTTCAATTCTGGGTTTTGCGCCTAGAATCTCGAGGACTTCTTTCAGTCTTTAGGGAACTTAAGAGAGACCTAGTCGTCTTACCTTTAACCTAAAGACTAGAAAGAAAAATATGTTTAAAAGAAATTATAGTCGGGACTCCCGTTCTGGCAAGGCGACTTTTGGTCGTTCATCTAATAGTTTTCATCGTCGCTCCGGCGGTCGTCGAAGTACTTTTAAAAGTGGTCCAACAATTAGCGCTTCTCGTTTTATTTCCAAAGCGGACCCGATAATTAAAGCTAAGCCTTATGAAGCTAAACACCAATTTAGTGATTTTGTCATTAATGATCAGTTGAAGAAAAATATTATTACTAAAGGTTATATCACTCCTACCCCGATTCAAGATCAAGCGATTCCTCAAATTTTAACTGAAAAAGATGTCATCGGAATTGCTAATACGGGGACTGGAAAAACGGCCGCTTTTTTGATTCCTTTATTAAATAAGGTTCTCAATAATCCGAAAGAAAAAGTGTTAGTGATTGTGCCGACTCGAGAATTAGCTTCTCAAATCAATCAGGAGTTAATTGATTTTCGAGGCGCTTTGCGAATTTTTTCTGTCTGTTGCTTTGGGGGGGTCTCGATTAGTCAGCAAATTTCTAATTTACGTCGGGGACATTCTTTTATTATTGGCACTCCCGGACGTTTGAAAGATTTAGTCGAACGCCGAGTGATTAATCTAGCTTCTTTTGGAACGATTGTGCTCGATGAAGCTGATCGGATGTTGGATATGGGTTTTGTTGCTGACATGCGTTTTGTGATGTCTCAAATGGCGCCTAATCGTCAGACTCTTTTATTTTCGGCCACGATTAATCACGAATTAGATAAATTGATTAAAGAATTTTTACGAGAACCAGTGACCATTTCAGTCAAAACCGGTGAGACCGCCAAAAATGTTGATCAAGATGTAGTCCGTCTTCGTTCGGGCGAAAATAAAATTGAAGTGCTCCATAAACTTTTAAGCCAGCCTCATTTCAGTAAAGTTTTGATTTTTGGTCGGACTAAACACGGAGTAGAGAAATTGTCGCTAGATTTGACTAAACGCGGATTTAGAGCTGAAGCCATTCATGGTAATAAAAACCAATCTAAACGTCAACAAGCTTTAAGACAGTTTAAGGATAATCGCAGTCAAATCTTAGTGGCGACGGATGTGGCCGCTCGCGGTTTGGATATTCCCAATGTCAGTCATGTGATTAATTTTGATGTGCCGGCGACTTACGATGATTACGTTCACCGAATTGGCCGAACTGGTCGGGGTGATAAAACTGGCCAAGCTCTAACTTTCATTGATTAAAGATGGGGTCTTAAAGCTATGCTATAATCGCCTTGATGAAGGAAAGTTTTCAACAATTTATTACCAAAAATAAAACCAGAACTCTTATTTTAAGTGGATTGGTTTTACTTTCTTTGGTTTATGGATTAGGTCAAACTATCTATCAAAATTTAAGTCTAAAAAAGCAAGTTAAAACTTCAGAGCAAACACTCCAGAAAGTGGAACAAGAATTGGCAGATTTTAAGACTGATAAAGAACGTCTTTTAAGCGCTCTCAATAAAGTTCAAGTTCAAAATAATTCGGTTACTCAAGAATTAAATGAAATGGTGGGAATAGTAGAAATTTTTCAACGGATTGCTCAAACTGATCCGCAATTATTACAAAAATATTCTAAGATTTATTTTTTAAATGAAAATTACAAACCGTCTGCTTTGACAGTGATTGATACCAAATATTTAGTCACCAAAGATAAACCACTTGAAATTCATGATCGGATTTGGCCTTTTTTAGCAAATTTACTTCGCGAAGCGGAGGAAGCTCAAGTGCCTCTAAGGATTATTTCAGCTTATCGATCTTTTGATAAACAAACCACTTTAAAAACGACTTATCGGGTGACATATGGCGCTGGGACGGCTAATAAATTTTCCGCCGATCAGGGTTATTCGGAACATCAATTAGGGACAACCGTTGATTTTAGTACTCCTACCTTAGGGACTAATTTTGATCGTTTTGCTAAAAGCGAAGCCTACACTTGGCTGTTAGCTAATGCTTATCGTCATGGCTTTATCCTCTCTTATCCTAAAAATAATGCTTATTATGTTTATGAACCATGGCATTGGCGTTTTGTTGGTTTAGATTTAGCCAAACAACTTCACGACGAACAGAAAAATTTCTACGACCTTGATCAACGAGCGATCAATGTTTATTTAGCTACTTTTTTTAACGGAACCACTTCGGGTCCGATTTTGACTAATTAATTGAAATAGTTTTTTAGGAAAAGGAATCCTTAGGTTCTTGATTGAACTAATTTTCATCTTTAGCAAAAAAGATTTTAGCTAGATGATAAATGGTATAAGTAATAAAGAAGGCGGCGAGCACATCAATAGAATAGTGAAGATGCCCCATCAAAACTACGATGCCAAAAAGAATAGCGATGGCAATAAATAAGAACCGGATCGTCTTTTTCTGCCAAAAAACTAGAGCCATTAGAAATGGTAGGCCGGTGTGAGCAGAAAAGAAAAGATCACCACCAAAAGTAAAATTTTTGACTGCTCGAAGAGAATAATTGACATCAATACGATCAGGAAAAGGGCCGATATGAGTGAGAGTGATAAAGACAGAACGAATTAAGACAAACAGAGCAATATTTTTTAAAATAAAAGGAATTCTTTTAGGTTCAGAGAAAGCGATTAAACTCACTACTGTCCATAATAATAATGGTCCGTAAATAAATAGTAAGTCAACATTAAAAACAGGAATGTTGTCTAAAATAATATCAGTCACCGGATTACTGATTTTTTCCGTGGCGTAGATTCCGGCATAAAAGTTGATGATAAAACTAATAATTAATAATAAAACACCACTTAAAAGCGAAGAGACAAATTGGCGATTAGAAAAAAGTCGACGATATTTTTGAGTCAGAGTTTTCATTAAAGTCTTATCTTAAATCTTGGTAATTACTGGTCGCTGGTTTTTGACGCAAAACTTCTGATAAAAAATTAACGATATAAAGCCAAGCCGTTTTAATAAAACCTTGACCCTTCAAGCGTCTGGCAGAACTATAAATAAAAAAACTTAATTTAAATTTGACTAAACCAAAACTCTTGGCTCGGCGAGCAATATTAGTATCTTCACCATAAAATTCAATGGAGGTATCAAAGCCGTTCATTTTAGTTAAAACTTCTTTGCGAATAGCAAAATTTCCACCAACGAGCAGGTAACCAATAATTAGATAACTAGGCCAAGCCAAGATGGACCAATAAAATTTGATTAATAATTGTTGAAAGGGGTCTAGATCATAATAGATATAAGGCCCACTTAAACTGGCTAAATTAGGTTCTCGACGGAATTCGGTCAAAACTTGCTCGATCCAACCTAAGGGTAGGCGAGTATCAGCGTCAATATAAGCTAAAATATCTCCTCTAGCTTCAGTGAAGCCACGTTGTCTGGCTCGAGTCAGACCTTTTTGTTCTTCTCGGACGACTCTGACTCCAGAGAAAGATGTGGCGATTTTAGCCGTCTGGTCGGTACTAGCATTATCAATCACAATAATTTCAAACAATTGAGTAGAGGCATTTCTAAGTACTGATTCTAAGCAAGCGGTCAAATATCGTTCTTCATTATAAGCGGGGATGATCAGACTGATTTTAGGTTCTAGTTCCATAATTACTTTATTCTAACAGAGGATTTTCTTTAAGACTATGATTTTTGAGCAATTAATTTTTGATAAATTTTTTCCCAAGTTTCGCTAATAATCGTCGGAGCATAATTAATGACTGATTTTAAACCACCTTGGCCTAAGTCATTAGCTAGTTGTGGTTGTTCTAAAATTTCTTTAATAGTTTTGGCCAAAGCAATAGCATCACCAGTTTCAACTAAACGACCATTAGTAGTATTGATATATTCTGGTAAGGCTCGGGCTTGAGCCCCAATGACCGGTAAAGCGCTGGCCATGGCTTGCATTAAACTTAAACTTTGAGTTTCTACTGGACTCATTATGACAAATAAATCAGCCGCTTGGTAAATTAAAGTTAAAGTTTCTTTTTTAACAAAACCTAAATATTTTACTCGATCATTAAGTTGTAAATTTGTTGTTAATAAACGAAGGGCTTGTTCCGCTCGACCTCGACCGACAATCACTAAATCAAGATTAGGAAAATCAAAGATTAATAATTTAAGAGCTTGAATAATCACTCCGATTTGTTTTTCGTCGGCCAAGCGACCGGTGTAAAGTAAGGTTTGAGCCGATAAACCAAATTGTTGTTTTAATTTATTTTTTAAGTCTTCAGTTTCTACAGGTTGATAATTATTTAAGTCCACTGGATTAGAAATAACCTTAGCTAAATTAATTTTAAATCCAGCTTGAGCCATTTCTTCTAATAAGGTTTGGCAGGGAGCGGAAACAAAAATACAGCGATTGTAATACCAAGCGCTATAAGCCAGAATTAATTTAATTAAAAATCGAGGTCGTCTAGGAAGATACTCCGCTAAGGGAGTATGATTGGTCCCAACTAAAGGAATTTTGAGACTGCGAGCAGTTAGAAGTGCTTCTAAGCCGGGTATAAATTGAGAGTGACTATGAATAATATCAGGTTTAAAATTTTTTAAAGCAAAATAAGCTAAACCAGAGGGAAGGACTAAACGGCTCTGACCAGTTGGTGAGCTGGGTAAGGTTAAAGCTGGTAAATGCTTGATAGTGATATTGGGGCCATAGTTTTTATCGATTAAATCATTAGCTTGACGATAATTTTTCTGACTATAATAAGGCACAATAAACATTATTTGATGTCCTCGCTTAGCTAGAGTTTGGCCTAAGAGAGTGATTGAATCAGCAATACCACTTAATTCGGGATAAAAAAAATCAGAGACAATAGCAATTCTCATAATACTTATTCTTGACTTTCCTTGATAATCTGTTTTTTAGCATAACGAGTAAATAAAAGATATAGCCCAAAGAAAATTAATAAAAAGCCAGTGATTACTAGTCCGGTATTTTGAATATAAGGGGTAACAATGGTGTAGGATTGACCCAAATAATAACCGATAAAAAGTAATAAAGCATATTGAAATAAAGTGATAGGCAGAGCATAAATAATGAAATGTAAGTAAGTCATTTTAACTAAACCAGCACTAATCAAAAAAGGGATGCTCAAACCATAAGCTAATTTACTAAAAAACATTGTCTTGAATGGATGCTTTTGCCACATTTTTTCAATGATCGAAAAATTTTTAACTACAAAGCGATCTGGGTTGAAATATTTTTGGAGGAGTTGTTTCTGATTACCCCAGCGACCAAGAAAAAAATAGATCGAATCAGGAATCAGGTCGCCACTAAGCAATAAGAGGTAGACTGGCCAAAAAGCAAAAATTCCCTGATGAATCAAAAAACCAATAACTAGGGCGACGAGAGGTCCTTCTAGAGTAGCTAGGGGAAAAAGAATCCAATAACGATAATGAAGTAAGAGAGTAATAATAATGGCAGAGTTAAACATAATTATTTAAAAAGTGATTAGTTTGGCCACTTTTGCTACTTGTTGGATTTTAATAATTTCACCTTCAGCTAGTTCAATCGTTTTTTCTTGATTGTCAGCGAAAACGGTCACTGGACCGCGAAAAATAGTGATAGCAATTTGACGATTTTCAGCTACCACTAAATGATCGGCTTGTTCGGTACTATTATTGAACGCAATACCGAGGCCTAATTCAAAATAAGAATCAGTGATACTACGGTAATAACCAGTCGAGCCTAGAGGCGTGGCAATAATCACTCCATCACCAATAATTTCATTAGGCGAAATGGCTTGACCATCAAGACTTAATTGATAACGAATAGCGTGACGGGGATTGGCATTATGGACAATAATATCATTTAAAGCTAAAAGAGTTTTGGTTCCGACTTGAGCTTCTAATTTGGGGATAGTTTTTATTTTATAATCACCTTTCATTACTCGGGTTAAAAGTTCCTCGTTACTTAATTGGAAACATAATTTACAAATTCGACTAGATTTTAAAATTAATTTAGGGATTTCAGGGTAGTGATATTCTGATTGGAAAAAAGTGCCGTCACCACCATAAGAGATGATAATATCTGGATCTTTCTCGACTAAATCAAAACCAGCTTTCAAAACAAGAGCTTTGATGTCGTTTATTTTATCACTAAAGATGAGCGCTTTCATTTCTAGTATCTTACGATGTTTTCGTGGAATAACCAATATTTTTTTCAAAGATGAGGTTCAGACCCGCCTCTTTACATAGGCTAGGCCTATGTAAAGAGGCGGGAGCTTGGTTTTTTAGGTTAAACCAGCTAAGCTAGTCTTATATGATGACTGAAGAGTTTAAATTTCCTATTCGTCTCAATCGCTACCTAGAATTAAGTGGCCAAGCTACTCGACGAGGAGCCGATGAATTAATTAAAGCCAAGCTGGTCAAAGTCAATGGCCAGACAGCAGTTTTAGGTCAAAAAATTAATCAGA
Organism: Candidatus Vogelbacteria bacterium CG22_combo_CG10-13_8_21_14_all_37_9; assembly: GCA_002772495.1. GTDB lineage: Bacteria > Patescibacteriota > Minisyncoccia > Phycocordibacterales > XYD1-FULL-46-19 > 21-14-all-37-9. Next base: position 9,317 of record PCSX01000026.1, read on the forward strand.
CTGATCAAGTTTTTGTCTTGAAAAAACGACGGACTAAAGCTTTCCAATATGTTCTGTTTTATAAACCAAAGGGAATAGTCTCCCATTCACCACAGGTGATCGGGGATAAAGCTATTTCTGGAGTGGCTAAATTTCCAGGCACTTTTCCGGTTGGACGATTAGATAAGGCTTCGGAGGGTTTGATTATTTTAACTGACGATGGTCGGGTGACGGAACGCTTATTAAATCCTCAGTCAAAACATGAGAAAGAATATTTAGTAATGGTGAGAGAAAAGATTCCCGGTTTTGCCGTTAAAATTTTAACCCAGGGAGTCAAAAATCAGGGTGAAAAATTAAAAGCTAAAAAAGTGATTATTGTTGACGACCATCAATTGAGAATTATTTTAACTGAGGGTAAAAAACATCAGATTCGACGAATGTTGTCTGAGATCCGTTTGACGGTTAACAGTTTAAAACGAATCCGAATTATGGATTGGGGATTAGGATCATTACAGCCTGGACAGGGTCGGCTTTTAAATAAATTAGAACAGATAGAATTTTTGACTAGCCTGAATTTGAAGGCTGATTAAAATTTTAATGCTATAATATAGAAAATATGTTAATTATTTTTATTGCTCTAGTCACTTTTCTAGCTACTTTACTGGGCGGTTTACTGAGTCTTTATTTTAGAGATAAATTGCATTTAATTTTAGGTTTTTCCGCCGGAACGGTGATTGCCGTGGCTTTGTTTGAGCTCTTACCGGAGGCTCTTAATCTTGGTGGTGAATTTTATTCGATTAGCACGATCACTACTTTTATCGCCATCGGTTTTATCTTTTATTTAATTTTGGATCGCTTAATTATTTTACATCATCACGGTAATGACGACGATAATCACAATCATCAAGCGAAGGGGATTTTAGGCGCTGGGTCTTTAACTTTGCATAGTTTTCTTGACGGAATCGCGATTGGACTGGCTTTTCAAGCTTCCAGCACGGTCGGAGCGGTAGTGACAGTGGCCGTTTTGACTCATGATTTTTCTGATGGGATTAATACGGTTAATTTGATTTTACGGCATAATGGTAAAACTAAAACTGCACTTTGGTGGCTTTTTATCGATGCTTTAGCGCCGGTACTGGGGGTACTTTCCACTTTTAGTTTTACTCTAGCCAGTTCTAGTCTAGGTTTAATTTTGGCTTTGTTTTGTGGTTTCTTTTTATATTTGGGAGCGAGTGATTTATTGCCGGAAAGTTTTCATTCTCACCCTAAAATCGGCACGACCATGATGACTATTTTAGGAATGTTGGTTTTATATTTAGCCATTCAATTAGCCGGATTGTAAAAAATAGTAATTTTTTTAAGTTACGACAATTACTCGGCGTTTCCAACCTTGAAGAAATTTTTCTTTTTTAATTGAACAAATAATTTTATTATGATCTTTAATTTCCGGGTCAGCATAAATAATCCGATTATTTTCTAGGCCGATCAAGACAATCAGATGTCCGCCAGGATTATCGGGCTCAAATTGTTTAAAAATTGAGGCCAAGATCGGAGTCTGTCCGAGATATTTAGTTAATTCTTTTTCGGCTTCGCTTAAACTTAAATCAAGCCAATCGTAATTTCGAGCTTGGGCCCCATAAAATTTGGCTAGATTTGCCAACCCAACGTGCTTCCAACCAATCCCTGGTAAATAAGCTTCTTGTTTTAGTCCTTCAGCGATCATTTTGTCGGCTGAAGGTGTTTGATAATTAAGACTGTCTAGAACCATTTTTAAAGCTATAATGCCACAGGCACGAGTTTGCCAATCAGGATCACTAACATCAAGATATTGAGAGAGGGGAGAAGGTTTTAACATTTTTAGACGCTTTTTAGTAAACGTTTAGCTAAAACAATTTTATAGTGAGGATCACTAATTAGTTCACTTAATTTTTGTTTGATTACTCCGCGACCACTTTTAGCATGAATAATTTCATCTGGTCCAGTCATCAGAGCGACATGGCCGATATCAATCGCTCGTCCGGCGAATAGATCATCACGATAGTGTCCAGTATCACTGCGCATAAAGACTAAATCACCAGCTTGAAAATTATTGATTGAGCTTAAATCTAATTCTTGACCGTCTGACTGACCGGCTTGAAGTAGAGCTGAACGGGGGAGACTAATATCGATTTGTTGAAATAAATATTGGATAAAACTAGAACAATCAAAAGCCTCAATACTTCCTTCCTGCGTAGCGTATTGATAAGGCTTAGCAATTTGGTCGTGAGCCAATTTAATTAATTGGTCTACCTTTTCTTCAGTCGTCATATTAAATCAGCTTAAACTCGCTGAGATAAAATAGCAAGATTTTTCGTACTAATCTTTAGGGTGGTATAATTAAAAAATGTTCTCTAAGATTCCTAAGCATCTGAT
>PCSX01000026.1:11736-11878 GCA_002772495.1 Candidatus Vogelbacteria bacterium CG22_combo_CG10-13_8_21_14_all_37_9
GGCCAATCGGGATTTTTGCCAATGAAGTTAAAATTAGTAACAGTATTTGGATTCCCTATTGGAAAAAAAATACCGCTCTAAGCGAAGTGACTAGTCATTTGAACCAGTTTAATTTCTTGAGTCCTTTTTCTTATGAAGTCAG
>PCSX01000005.1:0-152 GCA_002772495.1 Candidatus Vogelbacteria bacterium CG22_combo_CG10-13_8_21_14_all_37_9
TTGTTGTTGTAATGATTTTAAAAGTTTTAACTGTTCTTCAGCGGAAAGTGAAGGAGCAGTCGGAGCGCTAGCCTGTAATTCTTTCAACAGTTTAGCTTGTTCTTCAGATGACAATTGTGGAGTCGAAGAAGCACTAGCTTGCAATTCCTGCA
>PCSX01000005.1:161-11907 GCA_002772495.1 Candidatus Vogelbacteria bacterium CG22_combo_CG10-13_8_21_14_all_37_9
TTTGCTCGGCTTCACTTAAGGGTTGACTAGAATTATTAGCCGGAGCCAGATTATTGTTTTTCAACCACCAACCCAAACCAGCCATCACTAAAGCCACGATAAAAATAATCAAGGCAATAATTACTAAGGGATTTTTAAATAGTGGTTCGGGCGAGCTATTAGCTGGAGACATAGTAGGTAGAGATTGATCCATAAAATATATTCTTAGTTAATAATAATTTATTTAATTTAAATAGATTAAAGACACTTATCATTTTACTACTGTCAAGACAGAAGGGCAACCAAACAAGATTAGATATGTTGATAACCCAGCAGTAGAGCAGTAAAGAACTCACTGCTCACTGCTGGGCTGTGCCCAGACAGTAGGTTTTAATCTTGCTTCTTCGAAGCGCCCGCTTTAGGCGGTCTAGATTAAAACTCACTGCTGGGATAACCCGGTAGTGAATTTTACCATTACCCGTAGGGTTCCTGCTTAAGCAGGGATGGTAAAATCTACTACCGGGATAACCCAGAGGAATAGTATATAGGGAATGGTAGATGGTATATGGGGAGAATTGATAATCTAATAAATAATCACGCAAAGTTTTAAGATTATAACCTAATCTAACGGTCGTAGGATTAGTTTATAATTGATTTAGGTTTTTTGTCATAATAGGTTATAAAATAAAGCTTTTTGGGCCTAAGTCCACCATGGTCCGCGTCCCGTCTGCGTTAGTCCGCGGTTTATTTGCAAAAAGAAAAAATAGGAGTATAATGATAGTTAGTAATGTCCGTCTCTCGACTGGGCATTTTTTAGTAAAATAACGCGATACGAATAGCCCAAAAACCCATACGAATGAAACGAATGGGGACGTTCAAAAGCTATTTATCCGCATTTATATTAGTATCATTCGTAATTATAATTTTTCATTTTGAATTTTTAATTTTACATTTTTAATTTTTAATTTACCATGGTATTGCATTACAATTTTTCATTTTACATTTTTAATTTTTAACTTACTATGATCGACCTAAAACAACTCAAAGCCAGTCTCGAACAACTCGAAGAAGAACGTCATCTCCCTAAGGAGAAAATCGTCTCGGCGATCGAAGATTCTCTGACAGCTGCTTACAAAAAAGATTATGGCAAAAAAGGCCAGATTATTCGGGCTAAACTTGATTTCGATACTGGAAAAACCGAATTCTACCAAGTAAAAATTGTGGTTGATGATTCCACTGTTCGTTTTGGGGAAAGTGATGAGGAAGAAAAAGAATTTGAAACCCATCATCAGACTGATAGCGAAGAACTCCCCCGCTTTAATGAAGAACACCATATTTTACTAGAAGATGCTCAAAAAATTAAAAAAGATGTCCAAGTCGGAGAAGAATTAATTTTCCCTCTGGAAGCTAAAGATGATTTTGGTCGGATTGCCGCCCAAACCGCCAAACAAGTGATCATCCAAAGAATTCGCGAGGCTGAAAAAGTATCGGTCTTAGAAGAATACTCCAGTCGCGAAGGTGAAATCATTAATGGTAAGGTCCAAAAAATGGAGCGAGGTAACATTTTTATTGACTTAGGTCGGACTTTTGGCCTCCTCTCTTATGAAGACCAAATTCCGGGAGAATTTTATCGCCAAGGCGAACAAATCCGAGCATATCTTTATTCGGTCGAAGAAACTCCGCGGGGAATTAATTTGCGTTTATCTCGTTCCCACCCTAAATTTATTGAAGAATTATTTAAATTAGAAGCACCAGAAATTTCTAGTCAATCAGTGGTTATTAAAGCCATCGCTCGAGAAGCTGGGGCTCGAACTAAAATCGCCGTCAGCTCCAATGATCCTAGTATTGATCCAGTCGGCTCTTGTGTCGGTCAAAAAGGCTCTCGAGTCACTGCCGTTATCAATGAATTAGGTGGAGAAAAAATTGATATTATTGAATGGTCTGAAGACCCAGCGACTTTTATTCAAAATTCCCTCTCGCCCGCTAAAATTCACCAAGTCACCCTCGATGAAGAAAATCATGAAGCTAAAGTGGAAGTCAGTCAGGATCAATTTTCTCTCGCTGTCGGTAAAGGCGGACAAAATGCTCGGCTAGCAGCTAAACTGTCTGGTTGGAAGATCGATATCAACTCACCTGATTTACCAGAAGCCAAAACTGAAGTAGATTTAGAAGAAGGCTCGGTTGATGACGGAAGTGAAACACCAGAAATTTTTGAGGCTCCTAACAAAAGTGCTGAACCGGAGTAGGGGGAAGTTTGGAAGTTGATAAGTTAGTAAGTTGGGAAGTTAGTAAGTTTTTAAGTTGATAAGTTAGGAAGTTTTTAAGTTGCTTTGATTAACAATTTAATTAAAATATTAAAAAATATGAATTTATGGCACGATATTGACCCTGGTTCTAAAGAGGAAATGAATGTCATTATTGAAATCAACAAGGGTTCCAAAAACAAATACGAGATCGACAAAAAAACCGGTCTAATTGCTCTCGATCGAACTCTCCATTCGGCTCAAGATTTTCCTTTTGATTATGGTTTTGTCCCAAAATCACTATGGCATGACAATGACCCTTTAGACGTGATTGTTTTGACCACCTATCCCCTTTTACCAGGTATTTTGGTCAAAGTACGACCAGTGGCCATTATGAATATGATCGATTCTGGTGAAGCAGATGACAAAATCATCGGTGTCCCAGTGGACGATCCTCGCTGGCAAGAAGTAACTGATTTAGAACATTTAAACAAACACACAATTAAAGAAATCGAGCATTTTTACACTACTTACAAAAATCTCCAGAATAAAGTAGTGACGGTCAGTGGTTTTATGGGTCAAACTAAGGCGATAGACGCTTTTACTGAAGGTTTAGCCTTATATCAAGCCAAATTTGGCCAAAAGTAGTAATCCCCATTAGCCTTAAAAAAGACCCTGTTGTATACTAAGAAAGTAAACAGGGTCTTTTTACGTAGTAATCTAGTAAGAGGTTCCCGACTGATTGACTTAATAGTCGGATTTTAATAACCTTTATAATAAATAAATATGAAAAAAACTCTTATTGTCACCTTAGCTCTATTATTAGTTTTGCCTTTAATCACCAGTGCTGAAAATAATCAGGGACGAGGAAATAATCCACGATCACCAGAGGCTCGAGATTTCGACCGTCCCCTTAATCGAGGTGTCGGTATTCCAATGATTGCCGAAGGATTTAACCTTGACCGAGAAGATTTAAAACGGAAAATGGCCAGTAGCACTGAAGATTGGCAAGACAAAATGAAAGATTATCGCGAACAAATTAAAAATGAACGCGAAAATCGTTGGCAAAATGCTAGCACCAGCGCTAGTACCACCCCTAAAAAACTATTAAAATTGGAAAAACGAGAAGAACGAATGGAAAATCGGCTTGAATCCCGCCGAGATCGAGTTGGTCTCTACGCTGATTATTTACTCCAACGCTTAGAACGCCAGATTAATAATGTCGCCAACCTAATCACTCGATCAGAACAACGAACCCAGATTATGGCTGATAGTGGAAAGGATGTCAGCCAAATCCAAGCGAAAATCACTCAAGCCAATCAAGCTTTAAACCTAGCGAAAGATAAAATGGCTCTCCTGCCAGATCAATTTGAAAACCTAGCCAGCAGTACCGCTTCCAGCACTAGACCAGTTCAGATTGTCAAACAATCCGCCCAAGCTGTCCTTGAAGCTATCCGCTCCGCCCATCGTTTTATCGTCGAAGCTATTACTATGATTAATAATGGACAATAATTATGAATGAAAACGAAGTAGGAAAAAGTGTTTCTAATGATCAAGGTGTAATGGTGGGAGTAATCCTAGTGATGGCCATCTTGATTATTGGTGGAGTTTATATGGTCTTTTCAAGAATCAATACCCCTAATGTCGACAATATTCCTGAAGCCACTACTGGTTTACCAAATTTGGATAGTACTTCTAACAATCCAGCTGATCTCCAAACTGATGCCTCTAGTCTTGAATTTCAAAGTTTAGATTCCGATATCCAAAATATTGATCAAGCCATAAATTAATAGACTGGTAGAAAAAATCCCTTTCAACTTGCCTTAGAAGGGATTTTTTCTGGTTCAAAATTTAAAAGTGAGCTGAAATTTGCTAAAACTAAATTTTAGGTTATGCTAGCAAAGTATTAAGTAACTCTCTAAATTATGTCTATCACTGTCACTATCAAAGACTTAGGTCACTCGGAATTAGAAATTACTGGGGAATTAGCCACTGAAGCTTTTGCCCTTTTTCGTCCAGCGGTTATCAAAGATTTTGGCTCCAAATTAAAAATTGATGGTTTTCGAGCTGGTCATATTCCGGAAAAAGTGATTATTGATAAAGTGGGCGAAGAGACTATCTTATTAGAAATGGCTGAAAAAGCGCTCAAAGAAAATTATCCTAAAATTGTTACAGATCATAAATTAGATGTCATTGGCCAACCCGAAATCAATCTGACTAAAGTCGCCCCAGGAAACCCCTTGGGTTTTAAAATTAAAACGGCTGTGGTACCTAAAATTGATTTGCCAGATTACAAGACAATTGCTAAAAAAATTGGGACTGAAAAAATTGACATTGCTGAAACAACTGAAGAAGAATTAACTAAAGCCTTAACTAATCTCCAAACCGAGCTAGCTCATCAAGGTCATCATCATAGTCCCGAAGAAAAAATAGACCACGAACATCCCGAGCCTAACGGCGAGCAGGCCCTACCGGCTCTTGACGATGAATTAGCTAAAAAATTTGGTTTGGCGACATTAGACGAACTAAAAACCAAAATTAAAGACGGTATTAAAAATGAAAAAACGACTCAAGCCAAAGAACAGCGTCGATTAAAAATGATTGAAGCTATTGGACTAGAAGCTAAATTTGAATTACCACCAGTTTTAATTGAAACTGAACAAGAAAAAATGTTGGCCGAAATGGAAAACCAAACCACTCAAATGGGTTTAAAATTTGATGATTATTTAAATCATTTGAAAAAAACTCGTGCTGATTTAAAAACTGACTGGGCGCCGGAAGCTAAAAAACGAGTGACTTTTGGTTTAATTTTAAATGCCATCAGTGAAGCCGAAAAAATTGAAGCACCAGCTGAAGATTTACAAAAAGAATTAGATTATCTCTCGGCTCATTATGCTGATGTTGATGAAAATCGTTTACGCACTTATGCCAGAACCTTAATTGTTAATGAAAAAACTTTGAAATTTTTAGAAAATTGTTAAAAACGATTGAAAAAAAGCCAAAATATGCTAATTTATTTAAAACTTACAAACTTATCAACTTACTAACTAACCTATAAATTTATGTTAATTCCAACCGTTATAGAGAAGTCGCCATTTGGTGAACGAGCTTACGATATTTATTCTCGCTTATTACGAGAAAGAATTATTTTTTTAGGTGGTGCCATTGACGATAATTTGGCTAATATTATTATTGCCCAACTACTGTTTCTTGATTCTGAAGATACTAAAAAAGATATTACGATGTATGTTAATTCCCCTGGCGGTTCGGTCACCTCGACTTTAGCGATTATTGACACGATGAACGCCGTTAAGGCTGATGTTTCGACAGTCTGTGTCGGTATGGCTGCCTCTGGTGGCGCTTGGGTATTAGGAGCCGGTAAAAAAGGTAAGCGTTATGCCCTGCCGAATGCCGAAATGATGATTCACCAACCCCTCGGTGGCACCGAAGGTCAAGCTTCAGATATTGCCATTACCGCCAAACATATTTTAAAAACTAAAGACAATTTGATTAAAATGATGGCCGTCTTTACCGGTAAACCAATTTCTCAAATTGAAAAAGATATCGATCGTGATTTCTATCTCTCAGCTGAAGATGCTAAAAAATACGGCTTGATTGATGAAGTTGTGAAAGGAAAAAAGTAAATACTGTGGATATCTCCATTTAATAGCTCAAAATAACATTTATAGACAAATAAAGCGGTTTTTGATATAATAATATTATTATCTTTTTATCAATTTTAATTCTGTCCTGATCTGAAAATTCTAAATTCCTATGCTTACTAATGCTTTAGTCTTGAAATTTCACACTAAAACTCTCGGCGAAATCCTGAAGCGTTCTTTTGCCGATGCCTAGAATCTAGAGTCAACAGCGGGAAAAAACGCTTATGAGTCTAACAAAAGTCCTCCTTCTGGCCTCGGCCGCCGGTCTCGGTGGTGCGGTGATTGGTTATGTCTTTCGTTGGCTTCTAACCCTTAGTCAAAAGGGTTCGATTGAATTGACGATTAAACAAACTTTACTGGAAGCTAAAACCAAAGCTCAAGAAGTAACGGAACAAGCCGAACAGGAAGCAAATCGAATTATTCAAGAGGCCAATGAAAAAGAGCGCGAAAAAAACGCTCAATTAAAAAAAATTGAGGATCGTCTTATCCATAAGGATGAGATCCTTGATAAACGTCAAAGTGATATTGATCGAGAAGCCGAAGAAGCTAAGAAACGAATTGAGGAAATTAAAATCAGTAAAGAAAAACTGGAAGAAGCTCAAGCTCAAAAAACTCTGGAATTAGAACGAATTGCCAAATTATCAAGCGAAGAAGCAAAAGTGGAACTAATCACTCAAGTTGAAAAAGATTCTGAAGAAGATTTAATGGTTCGAATTCACAAACTAGATCAATTTGGAGCAGAAAAATTGGAACGAAAAGCCAAAGATATTCTCTCCACGATTATTCAACGTCTGTCCAGTAATACTATCCCAGAAGTGATGTCAACCACGGTAGATATTCCATCTGATGATTTGAAGGGTAAAATTATTGGTAAAGAGGGACGCAATATTAGAGCTTTTGAAAAATCTTCGGGAGTGGAAGTGATTATTGATGATACTCCCGGCTCAATTGTTCTCTCTTCTTTTGATCCTGTTCGACGCCAAATTGCTCGAGTAGCTTTAGAAAATTTAATTGCTGATGGCCGAATTCAACCCGCCAAAATTGAAGAAATGGTAGAAAAAGCTAAAGAAGAAATTTCTAAAATCATCAAAGATAAAGGTGAACAAGCCGCTTATGAAGCCGGAGTTTTTAACCTTGATCCACGCATTCTGATTATTCTAGGTCGACTTCATTTTCGCACTAGTTATGGTCAAAATGTTCTCCAACACTCAATTGAAATGTCTCATATGGCCGGAATGTTGGCCGAAGAATTGGGGGGTGATATTGGTATCGCTCGAGCTGGAGCTCTCCTTCATGACATTGGTAAAGCAGTTGATCATGAAATCGCCGGAACTCATGTTGAAATTGGTCGTCGGATTCTAGAAAAATTTGGCGCCCACGAAAATATTATTAAAGCAATGCAATCACACCATGAAGAATACCCTTATGAAACTCTGGAATCGGTGATTGTTAAAGTAGCTGACTCAATTTCTGGCTCTCGACCAGGGGCGCGTCGTGATAGTATTGAAAATTATCTCAAGCGCTTGAAAGATCTCGAAGATATTGCTAACTCCTTCCCGGGTATCGAAAAAACTTACGCCATTCAAGCTGGACGAGAAATTCGAGTTTTTGTCAGACCAGAAAACGTTACTGACTTAGAAGCCAAACGAACCGCTCGAGAAATCGCCCTGCGGATCGAACAAGAACTTAAATATCCCGGAGAAATTAAAATCACGGTCATTCGCGAAACACGAATTATTGATTTTGCCAGATAAAATTCAAGATGGATAGCGAAATCAGCTGTCCCCAACGCTAATTAAGGTACTGATGAGAGAAATATCTCGATTAGAATGAGTGCTTGCGTTAAAAAAAGCTTAAGAATATACTATAGGGCAGTGGTAATAAAGGGTCGCCTATTAGTAATTAAGGAAATTTAATTCTATGAACAAGCAATCCCTCGTTGATGCTATCCATGAAGCTATTGGTGGGACCAAGGTTAGTGCGGAACAAGCTATCGACATAGTTATCGGGAACATCACTAATACCTTGAAAAAAGGTGATGAAGTTTCGATCGCTGGTTTGGGTATCTTTTCGGCCAAAACTCGCGCTGCTCGCACCGCTCGTAATCCTCGCACCGGTGAAGCGGTCAATGTTCCAGCCATGAGAGTCCCTAAGTTTCGAGCCGCTAAAGCTTTAAAAGAAGCGGTTAGATAATCACTTAGCACTGCAACGAAAAAATCCCTTTTGAAAGGGATTTTTTCGTTGCTAACTTTCACTTTTAGTTTTGTTCTGTTAGGATAGTCTCAATCAAGTGAATATAGTATAGCTTAATGGTAGAATAACAGTTTTCTCCCAGAAACAAGAAGCGTTAGCGACTATGTTTCTCTAGATCCCGTGATACAGAGTGGACGTTCTTTAAATAAGTGTGTAAGGCGAGTATAGTTTAATGGTAGAATAACAGTTTTCCAAACTGTGGGTGGGAGTTCGATTCTCCCTACTCGCACACTAAATCGCTTCTTGCCCAGGATCTCGAAAAATATTGTCGTTCCACTCTGTATTTTTCGGGACAAACTGTGGGTGGGAATTCGATTCTCCCTACTCGCACCAAAAATATTACTGATCAATAGATTATGAATAAATCACTTCGCACTTGGATTGAAATTGATACTAAAGCCCTAGCTCATAATTATCACTTTTTTAGAAAAAAAATTAGTTCAAAAACTAAACTGTTAGCTGTCACTAAGTCCAATGCTTATGGTCACAGTTTAGTTGATTATGCTAAATTAATGTCCCGATTAGGGATCGATTATTTAGGAGTCGATTCAATTGTCGAAGCCTTAAAACTCCGACAAAATAAAATCACCAAACCGATTTTGGTTTTAGGTTACACTTTACCTGTTTTTTACAATCAAGCGATTAAACAAAAAATTATTCTAAGTATTTCCAGTCTGGAACAATTAAATCATTTAGAAAAATTTACTAAAACTAAAAAAGGATTGCTAAAAATTCATCTAAAAATAGATACCGGTATGCATCGCCAAGGTTTTTTACTAGCCGATTTACCAGAAGCCTTAACTCGTTTAACTAAATTAAAAACTAAAATTAAAATCGAGGGAATTTATAGTCATCTGGCCGCTCCAGCCGAAGCTAAATATAAATCAGCCACTAAAAAACAAATTGCTAATTTTGAAACAGCAATCAGATTAACAAGCGAAGCTGGTTTTTCCAAATTAATTCGCCATCTTTCGGCAACTGGTGGTACCCTCTATTGGCCAAAAACTCATTTCGACCTAGTTCGGATCGGTATCGGCCTCTATGGTTATTTACCAGGTGGAAACTTACAAACTAAAAAACTTCCAAACTTGAAACCAGTTCTAACTTGGAAAACTATTATTAGTGAAATCAAAAATGTCCCCAAAGGTGAAAGGATCGGCTATTCTTTCACGGCCAAACTAAAACGTAATTCTCGTCTGGCAATTTTACCCATCGGTTATTGGCATGGCTATCCTAGACTACTGTCTGATCAAGCTGAAGTCCTGATCCAGGGAAAGCGAGCCAAATTAATCGGTCGAGTTTCAATGGATATGTTGATTATTGATGTCACTGATATTAAAAATTGCCAAGTCGGTGATGAAGTGATTTTATTAGGACCAAAATTAAAGGCCACTGAATTAGCTGATAAAATTAAAACCACTCATTATGAAATTCTAACTCGTATTAATCCCTTGATTAAAAAAATTATGTGTAATGATAGACTTAAAATAAATTATTTTAGTTAATTTAAATTACATATGCTATTGCAATCTGCCACAGAAAAAATTAAATCAATGCCTTTATTTTGGACAATATGGTTATTGGCTCTAATTTTTAGCATGATAAGATATTTAGGTTTTCCACTCCTAGGAAGTTTAACTTTTTTCATCTTATGGATCATCAGCATCTTTATTATTTTTTTCATCGTTTTAACCGCAAACAAATTAACTACTAAGATCACAATCTCTGTGATTATTGTGGTCACATTATTTTTACTTACACTTATAAGATCATACATCTCTATGGATATGGAGAGTCGTGAATTTTTCCCATCTTTATCATCCCCATCCTTATCATTGGAATTGATTATTAATTTAATTTATATTTTTACCCCTATTTTTTTGGTTACAGCTGGACATTATTATCTTAAACAAACATTTCGAGTTTTAACAATTTTAGCTAGCATATTAATAATAGTAGTATACATTTTAGGATTATTGGTTATGATGACTTTATGGGGGTCAGCGGATGGGGATAATTTATCAACCATAGATAAGACTATTGAGATGTTACGACAGATGATTTTCCCAATATAAATTTTGGTCCAGATATTTCAGATATTTAAGTAGTTCAAACTATGATCATGAATCAAGTTATGAATTACAATAATGTGTTATTATACTCTATCAAAAACTCAAGTGAGATTATTTTCGTTTATTCTTCCATAAAATATAAATCGGAGCGCTTAGATTCAAAAAAGAAATCCACGAGATCCAGGCCATTAAACCTTGATAAGTCTCCAAAAAAATAATTAAAGACCCAACAACATAGAGCCGAAGAAACCAAGGATTAAAGCCCCGCTCCCCTTTTTTCCAAAAACAATAGACCAGCCAGAGCCAAGCGCCAGTAATAATTGTCAATCCGATATTCATATTTTTAATTATAACAAAAAAATAAATATTAACTAAAGTTTTTCAAAGGATAAACCAAAACAAATTGAAACTATACCAGATTCTCACGATCGTGAGAATCTGGTATAGTTTGGTTTAATTTTTTTATTAACAATATTAAAGAGAGATCGATATTAGTTACCTTAGATCTTGTTCCTGAGACTATATTTTAAAACTACCAAAAAAATCTCATCCAAAGATGAGATTTTTTTGAGGCTAATAACAATTACCAATTGCTATTATTATTGTTACCACCTTGGTAACCTCCTTCCCGACGAGGTGGTCGGGCTTCCATTGGGCGAGCTTCATTGACAGTCAAGTTACGACCATCAAAGTCTTTACCGTCCCACATTTCAATCGCTTTCTTGGCATCTTCGTCTGCGGACATTTCCACAAACCCGAAACCTTTAGAGCGACCAGTCGCTCGATCCATAATGATCGTCGCTGATTCAACGGCGCCAGCCTTTTCAAAAGCCTGACGTAATTCCGTATCATTGGTTCGATAAGGCAAACCGCCAACATATAGCTTCTTAGCCATATAAATTTCGTTGGACTACTAACTAAAACGTGTAAGGCGACCCTTCTCTGGTCCTCTACTCCTACGCCTTACACCTTACGGGGGCCTTTTAGCCAGTGCATAAGAAACTACGTTCCAAGAGAAAACTTACAACTACCGTTTATTAAAGCATGAGCCGAAAAAGAAAGCAAAAACTCAATTGGCCGGAAATTGTTGATAAGATAATTTAATTGTTAAAACAAAAAATCTTGAATTTAAGCTTTTTTATGCTACAGTAGTTCTGTTGAGTGGAATCGTAAAACTGGAATGTGGTGTAACGGTAAATGACGACTCGTCCCACCAGACTTTTGATCGGGATGTGGTGTAACGGTAACATTTACGATTCGGGTTCGTGAGACTCCGGGTTCGAATCCCGGCATCCCGACTGGTAAAAAGTTTGAAGGGGTGAAGGTTCGTGAGATTCCAGGGTTTTAATCCCGGCATCCCGACAGGAAGTGAAGCAATCGTTTATTTAGATAAATTTGAGCTCAAAATTAAAATATCGGGCCGTGGTGTAACGGCTAACATTCTCGCTTTGGGAGCGAGCGACTCCGGGTTCGAATCCCGGCGGCCCGACCAATTTAAACTTTTTTCAAATTCAAAGGCAATTACTGAACAAAGCTC
>PCSX01000031.1:0-250 GCA_002772495.1 Candidatus Vogelbacteria bacterium CG22_combo_CG10-13_8_21_14_all_37_9
TCGAGAATCTCTTGAATGAGGGGCTTCGCAAACTGGATAAGCTCCTCATTGGAAACCCCAATCGCCTTAGCGATATTCCCTAACTCACGGGAATTATCCAGCGAAATATAGACTCCCTTCTTCGTCAAGTGAAACTTGACGATAGCCAAGGCAATTTCACCCTGGCGGACTTTTGACAAATTTACCATCTGTCTTCCTCCTTTATAACTAATTGATACGAAACTCCGTATCGTGAGATCAATAGGAACAA
>PCSX01000031.1:260-10355 GCA_002772495.1 Candidatus Vogelbacteria bacterium CG22_combo_CG10-13_8_21_14_all_37_9
CCTTACATTATATCATAACTACAGAAAAAAGCAAGCTTACGGCTTTATGCACATAAATCACGAACGCGAAGCGTACTACTATGTATATACTAGCATTTTGCAAAACACTGCAATAAGAAAATGAGAAATATGAAATATATACAACCACCATTTTCAGCTTTAATATTTGATCTTAGAAGGATCGTAAAATTTTATCTTTTTCCACCAGTGATCTAAAGATAAACTTCTATTCTTTATTTCATAATCTATTGTCTTTATTTTTAAGTTTGAAAATTTACCAAAATAATATTTCCATATTTTTGGTTTATCTGGATTTTTCAATAAAAATTGAATATGCTTCCAATGAATTAATTGGACAAATACAGCAATAGTAGGATTTCTTTTTTCTTTATAATTTTTTAAAATGTACTGAATGTTTTTTTTCATATACATTTCTCTGATATATAAATAGATCCAAAATAACCAATCTTTATGCGCTTCAGAATATTTTGATTTAAAGTTTTTAAAATATTTTTTTCGTAATTCACTTGGTGTATCAATATTATAAATATAGACGTTATGCCCCTGCGCCCATAATTTTTTAATATTTTTCCATACAGTAATATCTGATTTTGCATATGGATATTTTTTAGACATTATTCTTAAATTTTTGATAATTTCAGTAACCTTCTTCAATGGTTTTTTATTAACCGGATAATTATTAAAAATGGTATTTGGTCCTAATCGTCCCAACGGTAACTCAAATAAAATAATATCTGGTTTATATTTTAAAACAGCATTAGCTTGTCTTAAATCTATTTTGTCACCCTCAATACAGCTTCTTTGAATAAATCTTGGAGTTATCTTCATATAGTGGGCGCACCAGGACTCGAACCTGGAACCGCCGAGATATAAGCTCGGTGCTCTAACCATTGAGCTATGCGCCCTTTAAGATGGTAAACAAGCAATCACTTATCCGCCTTTTTCATAGGAATCTCCTGTGCATAGGGTGACCCTATGTAATTAAAGTATTTTCCACCCTTCGTCTTCTTTTTGCACTTTTGGTTTCAAACCATTTAAAACCAAAAGTTTATCAAACTCTTCTCGTTCGAGAGTTTCAACCCGGAACAATTCGGCCGACATTTGATCAAGAGCTTGACGGTGATCAATTATGATTTTGGTCGCTTCAGCGGAAGCGACTTTTATCAGATTACTAACTTCAGCATCAATTTGAGCCGACATTGATTCGGAAATACCACCATCAGAAAGTGGTCCTAACATGGTCATTTTAGTTTGATTATCTAAAGCCACTGGTCCCAGTTTTTCACTCATACCATATTTAGTAACCATCGCTCGAGCTAAAGCGGTCGCAACTTGAATATCATTCGAAGCCCCAGTCGTAACATCATTAAAAACTAATTGCTCGGCAGCATAACCCCCCATCGAAACAACTAGATCATCAATAAATTCTTTGCGAGTTTGTAACTTGCGATCTTCAAACGGCAATTTCAAAGTGTAACCAGCGGCATGGCCTCGAGAAACAATTGACACTTTGTGAACCGGATCAGCATATTCCAAAACCGAAGCCGTTAAAGCGTGACCAATTTCATGATAAGCGGTAATTCGTTTTTCTTTGGCCGATAAGATATGACTTTTTCGTTCTGGCCCCAACATCACTTTTTCCACTGACCGAATCAAATCATACTGACTGATTTCTTTGCGACTTTCTCGAGCGGCTAAAATAGCTCCTTCGTTCATCGCATTAGCTAAATCAGCGCCACTAAACCCTGGGGTGCGTTCAGCAATCACTCGAAAATTAACATCCGGTCCAAGGGGTTTCTTTTTAGCGTGTAAAGTCATAATGGCTTCACGGTCTTTCAAATCAGGTGAATCAAGCACCACCCGACGATCAAAACGTCCGGGACGAAGTAAGGCTGGGTCTAAGACATCTGGACGATTAGTCGCCGCCATCACAATCAATTTTTCATTTGGTTCAAAACCATCCATCTCGACTAAAATCTGATTAAGGGTTTGTTCTCGTTCGTCATTACCTCCCCCCATACCCGAACCACGATGGCGACCGATAGCATCAATTTCATCAATAAAGATAATGGCCGGAGCAGCATTTTTAGCCAAATTAAATAAATCTCGCACTCGAGAAGCTCCCACTCCAACAAACATTTCCACAAATTCGGAACCAGATAAATATAAAAATGGCACTTTAGCCTCACCCGCCACCGCTCGAGCTAATAAAGTTTTGCCCGTTCCCGGTGCTCCCATCAAAAGTACCCCCTTAGGAATCCGCGCCCCAATTTCTAAAAACTTTTTCGGATTACGCAGAAAATCAACAATTTCAGTTAATTCTTCTTTAGCTTCTTTCACCCCCGCCACATCAGCAAAAGTCACTTTTTGACCAGAATCATCAGGATAAATAATCCGAGCTTTGGATTGACCGAAAGATAGAGCTTGGACTCCCGCCCCTTTGACTTGACGCGATAAGTACCAAAAGAAAATTAAAATAAAAATAATCGGGGCAACAATCGGCAAAAAAGTCATCAACCAAAAACTAGAGCCGGTATCACTTTGAATTTTAAGTGACAATTTATCAAGGGCCTCTGGTTTAACCCCATAATTAATTAAAGTTTGAGATAAAGAACTCTCGGCTTCTTTTTTAGCGGAGTAGTGTTTAGTATCTTTATCAACGATATCAAGATTAGAACCAGAAACGGTGATACTGACCACTTCTCCGGCTGAGATTTTTCTAACTAAATCAGATAAAGGCAAGGCTTCGGTCTTTTTAGCTTCTTCCTGATAAGCACCATAAACGGCAATTAAGATGACAATCACTAAAACCGCCAAAACAATTTGGCTACTAAATTGGCGTAAAATCGCTAGTTTATTGTCTAATTTGGGTTTTTTGACCATACAATAGTGGCTTGATTATAACCTAAAAATCAAAAATAGAAAGCCCTATCTAATTTAAAGAGATTGCCTAAAATAAGTCCCTAATTCCGAAATAGCTAGACGTCGTTGTTCACCCGTATCGCGATCGCGAACCGTAACCGTATCATTATCTAAAGTGTCAAAATCAATTGTCACACACCACGGAGTGCCTATTTCATCTTGACGACGATAACGTTTACCAATGTTGCCATTGTCATCAAAAATAATTTGACCGGCTAAATCTTTCTTTAATAAAGAAAAAACGGAACGGGCTTTAGTGACTAAATCTGGTTTATTTTTTAATAAAGGAAAGACCGCGACCTTAATCGGAGCGACTCGAGGTTCAAAAGCTAAATAATTTCGTTTTTCTCCTCCTAATTCATCTTCTCGATAGGCAGATAATAAAACCGCTAAGACTGTTCGTTCTACACCAAAAGATGGTTCAATCACATGAGGAATAAAATGTTCCTTCGTCTCTTCATCATAATAATTTAAATCTTGATTACTTTTTTCCTGATGATGGGTTAGATCATAATCAGTCCGATAAGCTAAGCCATACAACTCTTTCCGACCAAAAGGGTAATCGAATTCAAAATCAATTGTTCGTTTAGAATAATGAGCTCGCTCTTCATCGGAGACTTCTAATTCGTGAACTTTTTCTTTGGCGACCCCGATCAAAGCTAAATATTCATGAACCGCTTGGCGCCAAGTTTCAAAATGTTGGACCCAATCTGCTTCTCGAACAAAATATTCAATTTCCATTTGTTCTAATTCTCGCACTCGAAAAACAAAATCACGGGGTGAAATTTCATTCCTAAAAGCTTTGCCAATCTGGGCAATACCAAAAGGTAATTTCGGATGAAAAGAATCTAAAACATTTTTAAAATCGGTAAAAATTCCTTGAGCGGTTTCGGGACGTAAATAAACTGTGGCTGATGAATCTTTTTCTGCCCCAATAGTTGTTTGAAACATCATATTAAACATAGTTGGGGCATTCCAATCATCAACACTGTTGCAATTTGGGCATCGAGGAAGAATAAAAACAGTTGAACCAGATACACCTTTTTTCATATTTTCAACGGGAAAACCAATCTGATCCGCTCGAAATTTTGAATGACATTTTTGGCATTCGACTAAAGGATCAGCAAAACCAGCTAAATGTCCAGAAGCTTCCCAAACTTTGGAATTCATTAAAATACTAGCATCCAAACCATACATATCTTCTCGGTCGTGAACAAACATTTGCCACCAAATATTTTTAAGATTATTTTTTAATTCCACTCCCAGAGGGCCAAAATCAAAAGCGCCAGCCAGACCGCCATAGATTTCCGACGACGGATAAATAAAACCTCGTCGTTTGCAGAGCGAAACAATTTTTTCTAGAGAGTCATTATTTTTTTCGGTCATTAAGACGAATATAGCATAAAAAACGTTCTGGTAAAATAGACCGAATATAAGCCTCCAAAATCTGCTATAATAAAACCTTATGCTAAGAAAAACCACGATTCAATTTATTTTAAGTTTAAGTTTAATTAGCCTACCCCTAATCAGCTTGGCCAGTGGTTTTGATTATGCTCGGATTTTGGAAAATGATGAGCAAAAAGTCTTGATTCAAACTGGGGCTTTAGAAATAAAAAATTACTGGCTCTGTCAAACCGCTAATTTAAGTTGCCAAAATTTAGGCACGACCACTATCACACCTGAAACTTTAGGCTTTAAAAAACAGAAGCTCAGTGACAATCCCCTGTTTATAAATTTACGTAATAGTTATCCAGAAATTTGGAATGCTTCTCGCTTAATTTTTTCTCCTGATCAAAATTATTTAGCCTATTATCTAAGTTCCAAAATCACCACTGAAAAAAAACGCCAACATGTTTTACTTGATTTAAAAAACCCTGATCAGCCGAAGCGTTTCAGTCAGACCAGTATCGTTCCTAATTGGGATTTGTTAACTGAAGAAAATCGTGTCTTGGCTTTTGCTCCCAGTAATAATTTTCTCATCTACCTTGACGATCGTGAAGGTTTCCCAACTTTGTTTAAAGTTAAATTACCAATCACTAGTGGTTTTAAATTAATAGCCACCCAATTGATTACTAAAGATTATTCAGTTGCCGATTTTTTAATTTGGGATGATGACACGATCTATTTTATCGCTAATCGGGAATCACCTTTAGATTGGAATCTGTATCGTTATCAATTAAACACTGGCGAGTTAAAAAAAATAGCCCCCAATATTTCTAGCGGTGATTATTTAACTCGCTCTGGTGATTATCTTTTATTTGCCGAATTGCAAAACAATCGTCAAATAATTCGTCGTTATGATCCTCAAGCAAACAAAATCACTAATTTCAATTTAAACCAAACTAGCCGGTCAGAAATAAAACTCCTCCGGCAACCTCTCAAAATAGCCGGTCAAAACGCTGTTATTTGGCGAACAACAACTAGTCCTAAAACTGGCCGACCACTAGTGATTTGGCTCCACGGTGGACCTTATCGCCAGATTGCCCTCAATTATTCACCACTAGCTAGTTATGCGCCCTATGATTGGCTTTTAGAAGAGTTAGCTGGTTCTGGGGCGGTGGTAGCAAAAATCGATTATCCAGGCTCTTATGGTTATGGCCGGCATTATGCGGGAACGATTATTAAACAGGTCGGTAAAATAGATGTCGATAAAGTTTTAACAGCGGTGGCTGAACTAAAACAAAATTATCAACCGAGTGAAATTTATTTAATTGGTAATAGTTATGGTGGCTATTTAGCGCTCCGGACTTTGGGAGCAAAACCTGATATTTTTACCGGAGTAATTTCCATTGCTGGCGTCACTGATTGGGAAGGATTATTAAAACATTATCAAAATTCTATTTTCAATACTTATTTTAACGGCTTACCTAATTCTAAAAATCAACTCTTATTTGATCGAGCCTCACTGGATGTGCGTCTTGCTAAAATTACGACTCAAAAAGTTATCCTGTTTGCTGGTGATGCCGATAAAACTATTCCCGTCAATCAAAGTATTTGGTTGTCTGAATTATTAACCAAACAAAATAAAAATATCAAACTAACAATCTTGCCCGGTTCTGATCATGTTCTTTCTCAGAGTCAAGACCTGGTCACTATCTGTCAACAAGTTTTAGATTTTATCAATCAATCCAAGCAAACTAGTTGCCAATGGTGAAAAATAAACTTAGAATAGCTGTATTATTTAATAATTTTAATTAATTTAAAACATGGAAGTACCCAAAAAGGCTTTTCTGACTAAAGGAGTTGGTGTCCACAAAGATAAGTTAGCTTCATTCGAATCAGCCTTGAGAAATGCTGGGATTGAAAAATGTAATTTAGTTTATGTTTCGAGTATTTTGCCACCAAATTGTAAAATGTTAACAAAAAATGAGGGGGTAAAATTTCTCAAACCCGGTCAAATCACTTTTTGTGTCATGGCTAGAAATGAAACTGACGAACCTAATCGTTTAGTTTCTTCAGCTATTGGTATTGCCTTACCTAAAGACAATACTCACTATGGCTATATTTCCGAACATCATAGTTACGGTGAAAATGCTAAAAAAGCCGGAGAATACGCCGAAGATCTAGCCGCCACCATGTTAGCCACCACGCTGGGAGTTGAATTTGATCCCGATCAAGCTTGGGAAGAAAGGGAACAAATCTACAAAGCTAGCGGTCATATTTTTAAAACGACTAACAATGTTCAATCAGCCGAAGGAAATAAAAATGGTTTATGGACCACAACCGTCTCGGCAGTTGTTTTTTGTGAGTAAGTAAAAAATTCCAAACTAAAATCCCCGCCCTATGGAGTAGCTTGCTATACTCCATAGGGCGGGGTAAGTGTTCCCTTATGTTCCCTTATGTTCCCTTATTTAACCTTGAGCCTTGGTAATCAATTTAGCGAAAGTGTCAGGCGCGCTTTGGGCAATTTCAGCCAGAACTTTGCGATTTAAAGAGATATTTTGTTTCTTAAGGTCACCCATTAATTTACTGTAAGAAACTCCCGATTGAGTTGAACCAGCGGAAATTTGAGTTTGCCACAATCGGCGGAAATTACCTTTCTTATCTCGACGATCATTAAAAGCATGAACACCAGCTTTAACAATGGCGACTTTAGCTTCACGTTCCTTATTGCTACGACCAAAACGATAGCCTTTGACTTTTTTTAAAACATTTCGGCGTCGTTTAAGGGAAATTGTTCCTCGTTTAACTCGGGGCATATTTTTAGATTAATGAGGCAAGAATTTACTACGGTCTTTATTTTTCATTTTAAAAATAACCGAACGTCTACCAGCCATTTGAGATTGGCTAGAAGATTTAGCATTAAAATGATTTTTACCGGGTCTACGGGCAACCAGCTTGCCATTTTTGGTAATTTTCAATCTTTTAGTGTACGACTTGTTTGTTTTCATAAGCTATCTTAATATACACGAAAAAAGGCGAATGTCTACCCCCTACACCAATCGAGATATCTTTTTAAAAAACTCTAAATTGAGATAGGCTAACTAAAGATTTCAGGAGATTAAACTTAAGCTTAAAACTATTTTTCAAAAAAAGAGTTTAAATCTTGATTGGTGTGGGAGTCTACCCCCACGACCAATTCTGACATCACACTTTTGTTTTTATAAAGTAGTCTCTCTAGTTAGATATTCTAAAGATAAATAGGAGAACTAGAGAACAAAATAGTGTCAAAAACTATGCCAGGATTGGTGTGGGGGTCTACTATCCTTATTTAAGCGCTGGCGAAGGAGGGATAAGACCATCTTCCCGTTTGCTTCAATCTCGTTCAATGACAATAGTTAAACCTTTGTGGCTTTTTTGAGCCGGTTCAGCTACTCTGTAATTCTCACTCACCAGACGAAGTAATCGCTCTAAACGTTCCTGAAGAAAACGAGGTTCAAGGTATTTAGACCGACCAGGTAAAAAGAGATTAATCTTGACTCGGTGACCTTCTTTGAGAAATTCTGAGGCCTTTTTAGCTTTCATTTCCAAATCATGGTCACCAGTACCAATCTTAACTTGGAGTGATTTAGTCTCAGTAATATGAGTTTTAGAACGAGCTTCTCGGGATTTACGGTCTTGGATATACTGCCATTTGCCATAGTCCATAATTTTAGCTACCGGTGGGACGGCTTCGGGAGAAATTTCAATTAAATCTAGACCACGATCTTCGGCAATATCAAGGGCTTGATCCAAAGTTAAAACTCCTAAATTATCGTCCTGATCATCAATAACCCGGAGTTCTTTAGCACGAATTTCATGATTGATACGGACGCGATGTTTCAAAATAAATATTAGTAACTTTTACTCATTCTAAGGGTAAAAAGGGTTAAAGTCAACCCGGTAGTAGATATTGCTATCACCTTTCAGAGCGACGGTGTTAAATAAACTATTGCAATATTCACTGCCGGGTCAGCCCGGTAGTAGATTTTCAGACATTCTGATTTAGCTATGATATATTAAAGAAGATGTCCTTAGTGGAGAACAAAAAATTTCATTTAAATTACGAAATCCTGGAAACTTACGAGGCTGGTTTAAGCTTGATTGGTTTAGAGGTTAAATCTTTGAAAAAGGGTCAAGGCTCTCTTGATGGTTCAAGAGTTTTAATTCGAGGGGGAGAAGCTTTTTTAGTCGGGGCTACTATTCCCCCCTATCAAGCTAGTAATACTCCAGCCGATTATGATCCAACTCGTCCCCGTCGACTACTTTTAAGTAAAAAAGAGATTAAGGAATTAGCCACCAAAGGGGAACAAAAAGGCTTGACAATTATCCCTATTTCAGTGTATAATAAGGGGAACAAGATCAAGCTTAAAATCGCCTTAGCTCGCGGAAAGAAAAAATACGATAAACGCGAAGATATTAAGAAACACGATTTAGAGCGAGACTTGGGACGAACTTTGAAAAGATAAAGGAGTAGTATGTTGTATATAGTAGATGGTATATAGATATGACAACAATAAAAAATTTTAAAGATTTGATTGCATGGCAAGAAGCTCATAAATTAGTCTTGATGACTTACTTAATCACGAAAAAGTTTCCTGATGATGAGAAGTATGCTCTAACCAATCAAATCCGACGTTGTGTCGTTTCTGTCTCATCTAATATTGCTGAAGGTTTTGGTCGTAATAGTGCTTTAGAAAAAAGTCATTTCTATAGTATTGCCAGAGGCTCAATTTTAGAATTAGAAAATCAACTATTGATTGCTCGAGATTTGAGTTATCTTAAGAATGAATCTTATGACAAATTTGAATCTTAAATGGCCACAGTTGGTCGACTAATTACAGGATTAAGTAAATCTGTCCAAAGTAAATAGTATTTTTATATACTATTTGCTAAATACGACATACCAATTCAAACTATATACTAAATACTATTCCCTATATACTATTCATACGGGAGTGATCGGTTTAGACAGGTAACTCTTCTTTTGAATGTAGGTCGAGGATTCTAATTGTCTCGTAAAATCTATTAGAAAAACGCAAATGCCACCAATTCTGGCAAGAGTATCGTAAGTCCTTACTTTACTTCCGCTTACGCTTTAGCCTAAGCGACGTTTAATTCAATTTTTTCTCGACGAATTGAATTAAGCGCTTTCGCGGTCGAGATCGGCAAAATCAACTGCTTCGCTGATAGCGCCTAAACTTAGAAGCTCGAGATTAAAGTTTTTCGGTCGCTTTAGAGCTTTAATCTTTAAACAAATTAAGCGTCCTAAACCTATAGATGTTCACTGGAAAGTTGTTTGGACGCGAGTTCGATTCTCGCCACTTCCACCATATTAACCAAAAAATCCGACATAATTTATGTCGGATTTTTTGGTTTAATTAAATTGAGTATTTTCAAATTAAAATTAGTCTACTTAATCTTCCTCGCTTTAACCATTTCGATTAATTTGGCTACCAATTTTTTCGGGTCAGCATCAAAAATGACCATCTCATTCGGACGATGAGCATTGGCTAAAATATCTTTAATAATATCATCCGTCAACCAATCCCCCTCCAAGACCCCAAGTGGTTTATTATCTTCAAAAGCGACTGTAAATTCATGAAAAGTGCCAATTCGCCCTGGACCGATGATAATCGCATCACTAGTTCGAGTCAGGAGAATATCCCGCCCCGGAAAACCTTGACCAGTATAAATAATGACATCCATATACTCGAGCGGTAATTTCCACTC
>PCSX01000029.1:0-5731 GCA_002772495.1 Candidatus Vogelbacteria bacterium CG22_combo_CG10-13_8_21_14_all_37_9
CGCTGTATTGACTCGACGAGCAAAACCGAAATTCGAGATTCACAACTTAATCCTGGAGAAATTACTTGTTAAAATTAATTTCGGCTAAATTTTAAAGATTAAAGATGTCCACTTTTAGCTATGCACCCACTGAAAGGAGGTGTTATAATAATTTCAGCTTAGTATCCTAATCTTTTTATATGAAGACAAAACTTATTTTCAGTGCTATCGCTTTAATCGCTCTTTTCGGAGCTCTCATTTACTTACCAACTCCGTCTTTGCAAGCTCAAGCGACGGGTTTTAATATTAGCGGTTGGTCCTGGAGTGATAATGTTGGTTTTTTTGATATGAGCGGTTTGTCAGTTAATGAGTCGGGTAATTTTAGCGGTTATGCTTGGAATGATGGTATTGGTCAGGTCAATTTTGCTCCGACTGATGGCACTCCACCTAGTGGTACTAGTGGTACTAGGGGGGTTAAAATTAATGGTTCGAGTGTTGATGGTTGGGCGCGAGCTTGTTCGGTTTTTGCTAGTGGCTGTAGTGGAGCTTTGAAAGATAATTTTTCTCGCGGGGATTGGGATGGTTGGATTGAAATGACAGCTGTTAATTATGATCCTGCGACTGGTAGATTTAGCGGTTATGCTTGGGGTGATTTAAATATCGGTTGGCTTAGTTTTGGCGTGGCGGAAGAAAGTGGTTGTGAAGCGACTGGTACTTGTCCAGATACTGAAGATTGTGATTCGAGAATTAGAACTTGTGGTTATGGCTGTGTTCCAGGCGATCCTACTTGTGATCAGACCCAAGATGTCACTTTGATGGTTGATGCTTCCCTTTGTGCTTCTTTAAACACTAGTATTACCGCTTCTCCTACTCCTAATTCTGGATCAATTAGTAATTGTACTACTAGCAATTGTTCTGGTATTTATCCAGCTGAAACAGAGGTAACTTTAAGCACGAGTGATAATTTAGAAATAAATTGGGGAGGAGTTTGTGTTAAAGGTTCAAGTTGTTCGGTTACTTTAAATAATGATGCGACCGTAAATGCCTGTACTCCAGATGTTGGTTATTCTGGTGTGACCGCGACTATCTATACTGGAGTTAGACCTAGGGATGATGGTAATAATAAAATTTACTTTATTAAATCTAATGGTTTAGCTTATCCGGCTTCCAGTTTGCCGTTCAGAGTGAATATTACTGGTGTCGATTCGATTGGTCTAAGTTTTGATTGGGTTTCGGCCACTAAGGGAGGATCTAGTATTCCTGATGAATGTCTTGGTATTCAATTAATTAATAATGATGATGAGCTGGTTACTTCCGTTTCTAATAATACTAACTATAAACTTCTCTTTCCTAATAAATGTGCTGATAATAGTGGGAATTCTCAATATAACGGAGTATGGACTGTACCATTCACTTTCACTGTAGAAGATGAAAGCTATCGTGGTCAAACCACCACCCTTGATTTCACAGATTCTAATCAGCAATAAAAATGATTTGGTCAACTTACATTCTAGTTATTATCTTGGGTTTAATTATCGGCTCTTTCTTGAATGTTTTGATTTTACGCTATCATACCGGCCGTTCGCTGGGGGGACGATCGGGTTGTTTAACTTGTGGCCAAGCTTTATGTTGGTTTGAGCTGATTCCAGTTTTAAGTTTTATCTGTTTAAAAGGCCATTGTCGGACTTGTCGAACGAAAATTTCTTGGCAATATCCCTTAGTCGAATTATTAACCGCTGGTCTATTTGTTTTTAGCGCTCAACACTTTTTTCCCTCTTGGTCAACTGTCGTTTTTTCTTGGTTGATTATATCATTATTGATTGTTATTACAGTTTATGATTTACGTCATAAAGTTATTCCCGATTCTTTGGTTTATAGTTTTAATTCTTTAGCGTTAATTTGGGCAATTTTTTTGGGCGACTCATTGTTCGTAGCGCTTTTAGCCGGTTTAATTTTTTTCAGTGCTTTTTGGGCTTTATGGTATTTTTCCCACGGCACTTGGATGGGTTTTGGTGATACTAAACTGGTTTTAGGTTTTGGTTTCTTGCTCGGACTGTCGGCTGGTTTTTCTGCTCTGCTGTGGGCTTTTGTTTTAGGAGCGATTGTCGGACTGCTACTTTTAGCTTCCAGTAAATTAAAAAAATTACCTAAAAATTGGCCTCGTTTTAATTTAAAAACCGAAGTTCCTTTTGCTCCTTTTTTAGTGATTGGTCTATTATTGGTTTGGTTGGCTAATTTGAATCTACTAAATGTTTTCCTTTTTTAAAAAATTTAGAAATCAAAAACTCACTGCTGGGTTTAATAAAATGAGGTCGCAGACATTTCAATCAAGGAAAAACTGGCGAGCTGGGTTCTCCTTGATTGAAATGTTGGTCGTGGTATCTATTTTTACTATCGTGACTGCAGTAGTCCTAGCTAATCTACCTAGTTTTCGAGATAAAAGTTCCCTAGATTTAGTAGCTCAAGAAATTGCAATTCAGATTCGCGGAGCTCAAACTTACGCTATGAGTACCCTTTATGATACTAACCCCAATGCTTTGGAAACTAGTTTATTTGCTTACGCTATTGTTTTACCGGATGGTGTTGATAAGCAAAGTTTTAAACTTCGTTACACCGATCCTCCGTCAGATTCTTCTTCTTATTGTGTTGTTGACCAAACTGGGGTTAAAGAAGCCTATGTCATTAAAGGTAATTTTGAAATTGGTAAAGTTTGTCAGGAGGGTGTTACTAATCCTAGTTCAATTAGTATTTGTTTCAAACGACTGAATGGTCAATTGTGGCCGACTAATAGTAATCCGGCTAATTATAGTATTATTGTCTGGTCGAAAGTGGATAATACTAAACGACGTTACGTGAATGTGGCTAGTAATGGTCAGATTTATGTGTCTAACAACGAGCCTTTAGTTTCAAGTTGTATATAATATCTATATGAAGACCGAAAAATTTAGAAATCAAAAATCTATCCAAGTAGTGAATGTCCGAAAGGCATATACTACTGGACAGGTGCTGGGTTCACCCAGCAGTAGGTTTTGGTCTAGTCCGATTAAAACGGACACTCTTCGAGTAAGACCAAAACTCACTGCTGGGTTTACTCTTATCGAACTAATGGTTTCAGTCTCAATTTTTATTATTGTTGCTTTTGTGGTGACGGGCACTTTTATTGTGGCGATGGATGCTTATCGTAAGGCCCAGCAAGTTCAGTTAGTGATGGATAATGTCAATTATGCGATGGACGCGATGGTTTTGGAAATTAGAGAGGGGACAAATTATAATCCCATCTCGAGTTCAGAATTTAGTTTTAAAAATGTAAATCAGAGAGATGTTTCTTATGGATTTGAAAATAGTGCTATTTGTCGGTCTTTAGGTACTGGAGATTGCTCCCCCTTAACTGATCCTAAAATTGCGACAATTAGAGGTCTCAACTTTAGACTGTTAGAGGGGATTTCTCAACCCCTAATGGTTCAAATTAATGTTTATGGAACAGTTAAAAGTGGCAAGAGTCAGTCGGATTTGAATCTGCAAACAACGATCACTCAACGTAATTCTGATTAAAATTAATTATGAAAGTTTATCATACAAATAATTCAGGCTTCACCCCCACACCAAAGATGGTCTCACGCCAGAGATTTTCTGTAATTAAGGTACTGGGTTCACCCAGCAGTAGGTTTTGGTCTAGTCCGATTAAAACGGACACTCTTCGAGTAAGACCAAAACTCACTGCTGGGTTTACTCTCATCGAAACTTTTACCGCGATTATTATTTTATTGATTGCGATTTTGGGGCCTTTGACTTTATTGTCTCGAGCGATTAGTGATGGAATTTATGCTCAAAATAAAATTACCGCTTCTTTTTTATTACAAGAAGGTTTAGACTTATCTATTAGTCATTGGGAAAAACTAACGGAAGGACATTTTGTTGATTTAAGTGGGGCGGATATTAATATTTGTTCATCAATTGATTCGGCTTGTTATGTATCTGTTGATGTGTCGGGAAATGTCTCATTTATAGATACAGATGATTATTCCATTTGTTTAGTTGAAAACAGTTCTTCTACAGAAAATCCACCACAATATTTTTATGGTCAAACTAGTTCGGGTTGTGGGGCTGGTCTAGATACGATTTTTACCCGTAAAATTTGGTTTAAAGATATTCTAGCCATTGGAGATGAGATTGATTTGTTTGGAACCCAAATTGGTAAAGTGGCTTATGTCCAAGTTACTTGGACTTATAAAGGTCTTGAGCGAACAGCTGAATCTAAAACTATTTTATTAAAATAATTATGGCTAATTTTAAATCTAATCAAGCTTTCGTCTTACTTTATGCCGTTTTAGTGGCGAGTGTGGTTTTAGCGATTGGTTTTTCGTTGGCCAATATTATTACTAAACAAATTATTCTTTCCTCTCTTGGCCAATCGTCTCGAGTGGCTTATTATGCCGCTGATGGTGGTCGGGATTGTGGCCTGTTCTGGTCGAAATTTACCGAAATTATTACTTATGGAGATTCTTTATTTGGTGATTCTGGTGCACCACCTGTTCGTTGTGGTTTAGAAAACTTTGGAGCGGTCACAAATATCACCAATCTCTCACCTGCGGAAACCAAGTTACTCAATTTATACGGCATTGATCTTATTAGTTATAATTACCAAGTCTATTCTTTACCAGCTATTAATTTCGATGGAGAGGCTTGTTCTAAAGTGACTGTCTTCTCTTTTGGAGATGATAATTCCCAATCTCCTAATTACCGAAGAATTGTTTTATCTCGAGGTTTTAGTACTGGCTGTAATTCTCAAGCGACCAATCGAATGGTGAGTCGAACTGTCATCAGTACTGATACTTGGTAATCTCTCTTTGGGCGCTTTTAGGGTCAATGCTATAATAGCCCTAAGATGTCTGATTTAGAGAGAAAAATAAGCAAAAAATCGGCTAAAGAGCGGATTAAGGTCTTACGAGAGGTGATTAATTATCATCGGCATTTGTATCATGTCTTGGATCAACAAGAGATTTCTGATCAAGCCCTTGATTCACTTAAATTTGAGCTTAAAAATTTAGAAGATCAATGGCCTGATCTCATTACCCCTGATTCACCAACTCAAAGAGTGGCCGGCCAAGTTTTGACTGGTTTTAAAAAAGTTAAACACCAAATTCCGCAGTGGTCTTTTGATGATGCTTTTTCAATCGCTGATCTTAATAAATTTGATCTTCGACTTAAAAAACTCTTAGGTCATAATCCGGATTATGTTTGCGAATTAAAAATTGACGGTCTGAAAGTGGTTTTGACTTATGACCAAGGTTTATTGGTCCAAGCGGCCACGCGGGGTGATGGCGAAATCGGGGAAGATGTGACGGCTAATATCAAAACGATTCAAGCTATTCCTTTGCGTTTGACTAAAGCGGTGTCGGTGGTGGTCGAAGGAGAAATTTGGTTAGCCAAAAAAGAATTTGAACGGATTAATAAAGAACGCGCCAAAGCTGGTGAAGCGCTTTTTGCCAATCCCCGCAATGTCGCCGCTGGCACAATCCGTCAGCTTGATTCGCAGGTGGTGGCCAGCCGTCGCCTAGATTGCTTTGTTTATGATTTAGTTAAAGCCGATTTTCCCTTACCAACTAATCAGGCCGAAGAATTAACTCGCTTAAAATCTTTAGGTTTTAAAATTAATCAACACTGGCAAAAAGCGCCTGATCTTAAAAAAGTTATTACTTATTGGCAGACTTGGCAAGCTCGAGCCAAAACACTGGAATACTGGGTGGATGGG
>PCSX01000029.1:5751-10298 GCA_002772495.1 Candidatus Vogelbacteria bacterium CG22_combo_CG10-13_8_21_14_all_37_9
TCGGGCTGATCAAATCAAACTTGGTTATACTGGTAAAGCTCCTCGTTTTGCGATTGCTTTTAAATTTCCAGCCGAACAAGCGACGACCATTATCGAAGAGATTATTTTTCAAGTTGGTCGCACTGGAGTGATTACACCAGTGGCTTGTTTGAAGCCAGTTTTGATCGCTGGCTCAACGGTGTCTAGAGCGACTTTGCATAATGAAGACGAGATCAAGCGTTTAGATGTCCGAGTCGGGGATACCGTCATTATTCAAAAGGCCGGTGATATTATTCCTGATATTGTGTCAGTTTTACCGGAATTTCGGTCGAAACAGAGTCGTCCTTTTGTTTGGCCTAAAACTTTAGCTGAATGTGGTGGACCGATTGAGCGAGTGCCAGGACAAGTGGCTTGGCGTTGTGTCGGCCGAGATTCTTTTGCTCAACAAAAAAGACGCTTAGCTTATTTTGCTAGTAAATCAGCTTTCGATATTGCTGGTTTGGGTCCGAAAATGATTGATTTATTATTTGAAAATAATCTAGTTGCTCGCTTTGATGATATTTTTCGCTTAAAAAAGGGTGACCTCTTAGTCCTGCCAAGATTGGCCGAAAAGTCGGCTGAAAAATTATTAACAGCGATTGATAGTCGTCGCCAAGTTTCTCTCGCTCGTTTTATTACCGCTTTATCAATCGATAATGTGGGAGAAGAAACAGCGATTGATTTAGCTGAACATTTTTTAACTTTAGCTAAACTCCGTCAAGCGACAATTTCAGATTTGGAAACTCTGTCAGGAGTGGGGACAGTCTTAGCTCAATCGATTTATCACTGGTTTCGAAATTCAGCTAATCAAACTTTAGTCGATCGACTATTAGATCAAGTCACTATTTTAAAAATAACTAGTCCAGCTAATTTAAAATTAAAAGGTCAAACTTTTGTTTTGACTGGCACTTTGCCGATTTTATCACGAGAGGAAGCTAAAACTTTAATTCGCCAGGCTGGTGGGGAAATTTCTAGCACGGTTTCGGCTAAAACTAACTTTTTGTTAGCTGGTTTGGAACCCGGTTCTAAATATCAAACTGCTCAAAAATTAGGGGTCAAGATTATCGATGAAAAAGCTTTTCGCCGTTTAATCGCTTAGAATCATCATTTGATATAAATATGGATTTATAACCTAATCTAACGGTCGTAGAATTAGGTTATAATTAGGTGATTTTTTTAGTTCAGCCTTAGTTCAAGATGTTGGCCTAACCCAGATTGGCTAGGGCCGGTTTTATGCTACAATAATCTCGTATGATTGATGATAAAGTGATTGACAATTTAGCTAATTTGGCTCGAATTTCTCTATCGGCCGAGGAAAAAGCTCAATATCAAAAAGATTTGGAGTCGATTTTGGCTTATGTTTCAAAAATCGGTGAAGCTTCGGACCAAGATCCCGCCAAATTAAGCTATCCGCTTACTAATGTCTGGCGGACTGATGAAGACAGTTTCGATCCCGAGACTTATAGTGAAGCGATTTTAGCGGAAGCGCCGGAGACCAAAGATAATTATATCGTAGTTAAAAAAATTCTTGAAAATGGCGGAGATAATTAATTTAACTGAATTGGATCTTAAGTCAGCGGGCGAAGGTATTAAAACGGGTCGTTTTAGTGCTCGGGATTTGGCGACTGCTTATTTAGCTAAGATTGAAACTAGCAATCCTAAACTCAATGCTTATCTGGAAGTTTTTTCGGATGTTTTAGATCAAGCTGATTTAGTTGATCAGAAAATTAAAAGTGGTGAATTGTCAGGCCCTTTAGCGGGGATACCGATTGCGATTAAAGATAATATTTTAATTAAAGGGCGAACGGTCACGGCGGCTTCCAAAATGTTGGCTAATTATCAGGCCACTTATGATGCGACTGTAATTGAGAAATTAAAATCAGCTGGAGTGATTTTCTTAGGTCGAACTAATATGGATGAATTTGCAATGGGAGGTTCGACTGAAAATTCGGCTTATGGCCCGACTAAAAATCCTCATGATTTAGATCGGGTAGCGGGGGGTTCTTCGGGCGGTTCGGCAGGTGCAGTTGCGGGAGATTTAGCGCTGGTGGCGCTGGGAACGGATACAGGTGGTTCGATTCGCCAACCAGCTTCGTATTGTGGAGTGGTTGGTTTGAAGCCGACTTATGGGGCAGTTTCTCGTTATGGAGTGATTGCTATGGCCTCGTCTTTTGATCAGGTGGGACCATTAGGGAAAACCGTGGCCGATGTTAAAGCAGTTTTTTCTGTAATTAAAGGTCAAGATAAATTTGATTCAACTAGCCAAAATAGTTCAGTCACGATTAAAATTCCTAAAACTTTTAAAATTGGCGTGCCGGAGGATTTCTTAAAAGAGGGGGTTGATCAAGAAGTGATGGCTAATTTTAGAACCACAATTGAAAAATTAAAATCAGCCGGTCACCAAATAGTTAAAATTAATTTACCTAATTTTCATTATGCTTTAGCTTGTTATTATATTTTAATGACCGCCGAAGTTTCGGCCAACCTCGCTCGTTTTGATGGTGTGCGTTATGGTTTACGCCAAGACGGCAAAGATATGGTGGAAGATTATTTTTTAACTCGCGGGGCTGGTTTTGGTAAAGAAGTAAAACGACGAATTATGTTGGGGACTTATGTTTTGTCTTCGGGCTATTATGATGCTTATTATCGCCGAGCCAATAATTTACGACAGCTAATTAAAAGTGATTATCTCGAGGCTTTTAAACAGGTTGATGTTATAATTACTCCAACCGCTCCCACTCCAGCTTTCAAAATTGGAGAAAATGCGACTGATCCACTCAAAATGTATTTGGAAGATATTTTTACGGTGCCGGCGAATTTGGCGGGTGTACCAGCTCTAGCCGTCCCAACTGGTAAAAATCAAACTGGTTTACCGCTCGGTATTCAAATTACCGCTCCTCATTTTGGGGAAGACTTATTGTTTAGTCTTGGTCGAGAACTCGAAGCTTAATTAAAATAATTTTTAATTACCATGTCGGGACCTAATTTTTTAAATATTGAATATTTTTTTGGCTTAATTTATAAGCTCTTTTCTCAAGGTTTAGGTTCAATTGACTTAGCTTCTTGGTTCTATATCCCTTTGTGGTATCGAGTGTTAGCCGTCATTCTCTCCTTACTTTTCTTGGTCGGAATTTTTTTCTTTTCTTCTAAGACTTTGGATCTCCGTCGAGAAGAACGTTTAGCTTTTTTTAGCAACGAACCTTTTTTGGAATTAGCTCCGATACCTAAAAATGATCGCTGGCTTA
The DNA here is from genome assembly GCA_002772495.1 of Candidatus Vogelbacteria bacterium CG22_combo_CG10-13_8_21_14_all_37_9. GTDB lineage: Bacteria > Patescibacteriota > Minisyncoccia > Phycocordibacterales > XYD1-FULL-46-19 > 21-14-all-37-9. Next base: position 9,015 of record PCSX01000029.1, read on the forward strand.
AAATTGAAGCTGAAATTAATTCTGATAATGTCGCTAGTTGGAAACAGGCGATTATGGAAGCGGATAAAATTCTGGAAGAAATTGTCAATACCTTAAATTTACCGGGGGATAATTTAGGGGAAAAATTGAAACGAATTGAGCCTTCAGACTTTCTGACTTTAGATGCCGCTTGGGAAGCCCATAAGGTTCGAAATCGAATTGCTCATGAGGCTGGCTATGAATTAGGTCAACATGAGGCTCGGCGGGTGATGAGGCTTTATGAAAAAGTCTTTCGGGAGTTTAAGTATATTTAGGTTATTACTCGAGTTCACCTGGTAGTGAATCTTAGGACAAGATCTACTGCTGGGTTGACTCGGCAGTGAATTTTGGCATCGCTTGTAAAGCGTCCACTTAGAGTGGACTATGCCAAAATCTACTGACCGGGTTGACATTTAAGGGCTTAGTAGTAAGATAGAGAGACTTGAAGACTAATATCGCGGGGTGGAGAAGTGGTATCTCGCGAGGCTCATAACCTCGAGATAGTCCGTTCGATTCGGGCCCCCGCAACCACGAAAAATAAAAAACCGGGAAGTTAAGAACTTCCCGGTTTTTTATCTCGTGGCAGGCCAAAATGAAAATTGGCATTGACACGGGACAGGCTATGGCCTGTTTTGAGGTAGCCACGAGAAGAAAGATACTGAACGTTTATCGTTCGGGGGCTTTCTTTTTTCGTGGCCACGTACATAATTATTGATATGTATTATGTTTATGTTTTAGAAAGTTCTAGTAAAACTCTGTATGTAGGCTATTCTCATGATCTGCGACGTAGAATTTTAGAACATCAAAATAAAAAAGGTGGTAGAACTACCAAAATTAAAAAGTCTTGGAGATTGATTTATTATGAAGCTTATATAGATCAGAAAGATGCTTTAGGTAGAGAAAAGTTCCTTAAGGGTGGTTCTGGACGTAAATATCTCCATAAACAGCTTAAAAATTTCCTAGTTTAATATGTTATGATGCTGATCTGTTTTTCTTGAAAAATGAAGCTTTTTAAGCTAAAGTATCTTTATTACTCTTAATTGAAAATGTAAATTTGCTGATGTAGCTCAGTTGGTTAGAGCGGGCGTTTCATAAGCGCCAGGTCGTTGGTTCAAATCCAACCATCAGCACCGTCAATTGAAAAAGATTGATTTTTGTGTAAAATGTTTTAAATGCGGTCGTAGCTCAACTGGTTAGAGCATCCGCCTGTCACGCGGAAGGTTGCCGGTTCAAGTCCGGTCGACCGCGCCTAGTAAAAATAACTCC
>PCSX01000019.1:0-1202 GCA_002772495.1 Candidatus Vogelbacteria bacterium CG22_combo_CG10-13_8_21_14_all_37_9
CCGATTGATCCGGCTTATGTGACCGTCACCAATGTGGCTGGTTCCGAAATTACTAGCTCGATTACCGATATTGATGGTCGTTTTGGTTTTTTATTACCCAAAGATGTTTATTATTTTACGGTTGGGAAAAGTCATTATAAATTTCCTTCAGATACTTTGAGGGGTAAAGATCAAGATGAGCTTTACTCTAATCTTTATTTTGGTGGCCCACTCGCTCATGATGGGAATCAAATTATCAAATTGAACATCCCACTTGATCCAGTCGGTTTTGATTGGAATGAATTTGCTAAATCTAAAATTGATTTCTTTAAACTTTATTCTCGAAAAGAAACTCTTCGACGGCGAGTCTTTGCTCTAGTCTTCTATACTGGTTTTGTATTTTCGGCGGGTAAATTTTTAATCGCTCCTTCTTATTTTGATTTAAGTATTCTGGCTTTTTATTTAGCCATTTTAATCTATCATCATTTTTGGAGTGCTCGTCATAAAATTGTGACAGTCAAACGAGCTGGTTCGCCTTTATCTTTTTCTATTATTAGACTCTTTTTACCAGGGATTGATCAAGCGATTAAAACTGTGACCACTGATGCTCTTGGTCGACTTTATGTTTTAGTTCGACCAGGAACTTATTATTTAACAGTTGAGGAGAAAATAAGTGATGGTTCTTATCAAAAAGTCCTGCAAACACCACCAATGGAATTGCCTAAGGGAGTCCTTGATCGAGACATCTTAGTATGAGAAAATGACCCTCTATGTCTAAATCAGAACATTTAGTAATTGAAGGATTAGCAGGAGAAAGAAATCTAGTCGGAACGATAAAAACTGGGGGGGCCAAAAACGCCGTGTTAAAAGTTTTAGCGGCGACGATTCTTTTTCAAGATCCTGTTCATTTGACTCGAGTGCCAGAGATTGAAGATGTCAGACAAACTCTAGAGTTATTAAAGATTCTGGGAGCCGAAATTAAATATCTTGGTCCTAATGATTATTTAGTCGATGCTAGCCATTTAAAAATTAGTCAAATTTCACCGGCTATTTCTAAAAAAATGCGAGCCTCGATTGTTTTGACAGGCCCACTTTTAGCTCGTTATGGTCAAACCACTTTTCCCCATCCGGGTGGTTGTGTGATTGGTAAACGACCGATTGATTTATTTTTAACTGGTTTCGCTAAAATGGGGGTGACCATTAAAGAACAAGATGACTTGTAT
>PCSX01000019.1:1231-9236 GCA_002772495.1 Candidatus Vogelbacteria bacterium CG22_combo_CG10-13_8_21_14_all_37_9
AGGCGCCAATATTTTTTTTAAAAACCAGAGTGTCACGGCGACGGAAACTTTTTTGTTAGCGGCCTGTTTAGCTAAAGGTCAAACGGTTTTAGAAAATTGTGCTCTTGAGCCAGAAATTATTAGTTTGGGTGAATATCTAATTAAAGCCGGAGCGCAAATAAAAGGTTTGGGTACTAGCACTCTAATAATTGAAGGTGGTGAGGCCCTCAAAGCTCGAGGTCAAATTTATGAAACGATGCCAGATCGAATTGAAGCTGGTTCTTTTTTAGTTTTAGCAGTTTTGGTCGGTCGAGATGTAACAATTAAAGATTGTGAACCTAAACACTTAAGGGCGGTGATTAATTTTTTAACTGAAGCGGGTGTTAATTTAGAAATTGGTTCTGATTTTATTAGAGTCCAAGATAATCAGCCAATCAAATTTCAAGCGGGTGATCTTAAAACTCATGAGTATCCTGGTTTTCCAACTGATTTGCAAGCTCCCTTAGCTATTTTTCTAACTCAAGCGGAGGGACAAAGTTTTATTTTTGAAACAATTTTTGAAGGTCGTTTGAATTATTTAGAAGCCTTAAGTCAAATGGGAGCGGAGATTAAAATTTTAGATGCTCATCGAGCGATTATTAGAGGTCCGAATAAACTTCATGGTAAAGAATTGACCAGTCCTGATCTTCGAGCGGGGCTAGCCTATGTGATTGCCGGAATAGTTGCGTCTGACCGGACCCTAGTCCATAATGTCGAATATATCGATCGAGGCTATGAAAACCTCGAACAGCGTCTTCAAGCGCTAGGGGTTAAAATCAGTCGAGAATCGACTAGTTAAAAAAATGGCTTTCTTTACCCGAAAATTAGGCATTGATCTCGGGACGGCTAATACTTTGGTTTTTGTCCCAGGTCAAGGCATCGTCCTTAATGAACCATCTGTGGTGGCGGTGTCTTTAGTGGACAACAAAGTAGTGGCGGTGGGACAAGAAGCGAAAGATATGGTCGGTAAGACTCCAGATACGATTACGGCTTATCGGCCGATGAAAGATGGAGTGATTGCCGATTATCGAATTACTGAAGCTATGCTCCACTATTATATTACTAAAGCTTTAGGCCGTTTTAATATTTTTAAACCAGAGGTGATGGTTTCGGTGCCAGCGGGAATTACTTCGACTGAACGTCGAGCGGTGATTGAAGCTACCATGCGAGCTGGAGCTAAGAGTGCTTATGTAGTGAAAGAACCAATTTTGGCGGCAATTGGTGCAGGGATCCCTATTTATGAAGCCCGAGGACATATGGTGGCTGATATCGGTGGCGGGACAACTGATGTGGCGGTGATCTCACTGGGGGGGATTGTGGCTTCGACTTCAGTTAAACATGCTGGTAATAAAATTGATCAAGCTATTGCTGATTATATTAAAAGGACTTTTAATCTAGCGATTGGTGACAAAACAGCCGAGGAGGTTAAGATGACTATCGGTTCAGCTGTACCAGTAGAGGATGAACTAACTTACATCATTAAAGGCCGAGATTTTTTAACTGGTTTACCTCGTTCGGCGGAAATTAAAACTAATGAAATTGTTCAAGCGATCGATGGTGAATTACGAGAAATGGTCAAAGCGATTAAAACCGTTTTTCAAGATACGCCACCTGAACTGTCGGCCGATATTATTGATCGAGGGATTATTATGACTGGTGGTTCATCACAATTACGAAATCTCCCCGAATTGATTTATCGTCGGACAGGAGTGCGATCTTATTTAGCGGAAGAACCACTTTATTGTGTGGCTAAAGGGACAGGGATTGCTTTGAAACATCTTGATAACTATAAAAAAAGTATTATCTCTAAACATTAATGCGTGAAATCCTAAATCGACATTATCAGCAAAATCGACTTCATCACGCTTATTTATTAGTTGGTGATTCGACTCTGATTTTAGCTAATCTACAACAATTTTTAGCTAAGGTTTTTCCTGATCTTAATAATCCACTCACTTCACCAGATGTCGCCTGGTTAGAATTTGAACGTTTAGATAAAGAACGGGCTAAAGAATTGCGAACTCTCGCTACCAGTCGGGCATTTAGTCCGACTGGACGATTTATTGTGGCGGTTTTTTCTGCTTTAGTTGATGAAGCCCAAGAAGTTTTATTGAAGACTTTGGAAGAACCACCGGCGGGGACTCATTTTTTTCTTGTGGTACCCAGTGCTGATTTTTTTCGACCAACTTTATTATCACGTTTAGAACGTTTAAATTTGGAACCAGAGCTTGATCAAGTAGAAGCGGTGATTGAAACTCCCGAACTTTTAGCTGATAAATTTTTAGCCCTAGATCAAGCTCTTCGTTCAGACTGGTTGTTTAAAAATTTATTGATTGATTCGGAACCAGATCGAGCTAAAATTTTTTCGTTTTTAAATCAAGTGGAAAAATATATTGTGACTCGAGTTGATTTTAACCGTATTTCTGTTAATCTTAACTTGGTTTTAAAAGAACTTTTAGCTGCTAAAAAATTATTAACTGATCAACGATCATCAGTCAAGATGATTTTAGATTATTTAGCGCTAATTTTGCCGGTGACTAGAAAAAATAAATAATTATGGCTTATAATTTTACCGAAATTAAAGAACATTTAAGTGATATCGAAAAATGGCTTTCGACCGAATTTAGTAGTATTCGCACTGGTAAAGCTACGCCTCAACTTTTGGATTCGATTCGAGTCGAATCTTATGGTCAAACCCAAGCGCTTAAACATCTGGCCAGTATTAATATCGAAGACGCTCAAACTTTGCGGGTGATACCTTGGGATAAGGGTCAAATTAAGGGGATTGAGACAGCGATTGCGGCGGCTAATTTGGGGATATCTTCAGCTCCAGATGCCGATGGTCTACGAATTATTTTTCCGCAACTAACGACTGAACGTCGAAAATTGTTAAATAAATTGATTGGCGAAAAATTAGAAGAAGCTCGGGTATCTTTACGAAAAGAACGAGAAAAAACTTGGAATGATATTCAATCAATGGAACGGAATGGGGGAATTAGTGATGATGTCCGCTTTCGTTTAAAAGAAGATCTACAAAAAATTATTGATGATGGTAATGCTCGTTTTGAAGCGATGGTAGCTAAAAAACGGATTGAAATTGAAAATTAAATGATTGTTAGTTTAATTATTTTTATTATTGTTCTTGGTTTGTTAATTTTTGTCCACGAAATTGGGCATTTTTGGGTGGCCAAACGAGCCGGGATTAGAGTTGATGAATTTGGACTGGGTTTTCCACCTCGGTTATGGTCTTTCCGTTTCGGGGAGACAATCTATTCTCTGAATTTAATTCCCTTTGGGGGCTTTGTCCGTATTTATGGAGAAGATCCTTTTGATGAGCAAGCTAATAATCCAGGCGCTTATCGATCAATGGCGACTAAACCGAAATTAGTTCAAGCGGCAGTTTTAGTGGCAGGAGTAACTTTTAATTTAATTCTAGCCTGGATCTTACTTTCAACTGGTCTTATTTTTGGTTTACCAGTTAATGCGGAAAATAATTTTTCTTTTTCAGTTCCCTTAGTTGAAGAACGTCTAATTATTACTTCGGTTTTAAATAATTCTCCAGCTGATTTAGCTGGTTTAAAGCCGGGAGATCAGATTGTTTCTTTAGCGGCTCAAGCGACAACGATCAAACCTAAGACAGCTGAAGAGGCAACAGAGTTTATTCGTTCTAAAACCTCTGGTTTGGAAGTCCAAATTAAACGACAGCCAATTGATCTGGAAGAGAAACAATATTTTCAAATTAAACCAAAATTAAGCCCGGCTGGAACACCACTGATTGGGGTCAGTCTAGAAGCTATTGGTATTTTACGTTTACCGTGGTATTTAGCGCCGATTGATGGACTTAAATTAACTTTTAATTTAACTAAAGAAACCGCTCGGGGTTTGGGTTATTTTTTGACTCAAATTTTTACTGACGCTTCAGTTTTTGATTCAGTCGCCGGACCAATTGGTCTAGTTAATTTAGTTGGTGATGCTTCACGACTAGGTCTAGTTTACCTTTTATCTTTTATGGCTTTGATTTCAATCAATTTGGCAATTATCAATTTGATTCCTTTTCCCGCCCTTGATGGTGGTCGACTACTTTTTTTAGCGATTGAAGCGATTAAAGGTTCCAAACTTAATCCTAAAGTTGCTGGTTGGGCTAATCTAATTGGTTTTTTCTGCCTAATTGCTTTGATGGTAGTAGTATCCTATTTTGATGTGGTGAAATTGTTATAAAAAAATGATTTAAAACAACCAAGATTAGTCTTTTTTTGAGATTTGTCTTGGGGCTTTGTTTAGGTTAAGATAGAGCTAATATGCTTCAATCTAAACTCTTTGCTAAAACAAGGCGCGAAGACCCCAAAGACGAGGTGGCCAAAAACGCCAAACTATTGATTCGGGCTGGCTTTATTCATAAAGAATCGGCTGGGGTCTATGCTTTTTTACCTCTAGGTTTGAAGACTCTAAATAAAATCTGCCAAATTATCCGAGAGGAGATGAATACCTTGGGGGCTCAAGAAGTTCAATTGACTGCTCTCCAGGCACCAGAATTATGGCAAAAAACTGATCGTTGGTCTGATGATAAAGTTGATAATTGGTTTAAGACCGAATTAAAATCTGGAGGGGAGCTCGGTTTAGGTTTTACTCATGAAGAACCTTTTGCCGCCATTATGAGTGAAAATGTTAGTTCGTATAAAGATTTACCTTTAGCGGTTTATCAAATTCAAACAAAGTTTCGAAATGAATTACGAGCTAAATCGGGGATTATCCGAGGTCGAGAGTTTTTAATGAAAGATTTGTATTCTTTTCATACTAATGAAAAAGATTTAGACGAGTATCATCTTAAAGTTCGTCAGGCTTACGAAAATATTTTTCAGCGTTTAGGGATTGCTGATCGAACTTTCTTTACTTTTGCTAGTGGGGGAGTTTTTTCTGAGTTTAGTTATGAATTCCAAACTTTAGCGGAAGCTGGTGAAGATTTGATTTATGTTGATCAGGAACAAAAAATTGCTGTTAATAAAGAAGTTTATACGACTGAAGTATTAGCCAAACAAAATCTAGATAAAACTAAACTTAAAGAGTGTCAATCTATTGAAGTAGGGAATATTTTTAAACTCGGCACTCGCTTTTCCGAAGCTCTCGGTTTAGATTTTGTGACGGAAAGTGGTGAACGCCAACCGGTAGTGATGGGCTCTTATGGTCTTGGTCCGAGTCGTCTGATGGGGGTCTTGGCGGAAATATTGTCTGATGACAAGGGTTTGATTTGGCCTCTAGCGGTCGCGCCCATGGCTCTACATTTGATCTCTCTCGATCAGGATGAAGTCGCTCTTCGTTTACTGACTGATTTAGAATCAGCTGGGATTGAAGCCTTATTTGATGATCGAGCTGTCTCGGCTGGAGAGAAATTTGCTGATGCCGATTTACTAGGTTTGCCTTATCGAGTGGTTGTTAGTGCCAAAAATTTGGCGACTAATCAATTAGAAATCAAAAATCGCCAAAGCGGGGCGGTCGAGTTTATTCCTGTACTTGAGTTAGTAGCTTGGGCTGAAAAGAATCTACGACCATGACCATAATGGATAAATTTTATAAATTATTTTCTGATGATATCGGAATTGATCTTGGGACTGCCACCACGCTAGTTTACGTTAAGGGTCAGGGGATTGTGACGGTGGAACCTTCGATTGTGGCTCTTAATCAAAAAACTGGTCAGGTGGTAGCGGTTGGTAATGATGCTGATAAAATGATTGGTCGAACACCAGCTCATATTGTGGCGATTAAACCTTTGGTCAATGGTGTGGTGTCCAATTTTGAAGTGACTGAAGAGATGTTGTCGTACTTTATTAAGCAAGCTCTCAAACACTCCAAAAAAACTTTTTTGCGACCTCGACTGGTGATTGGAGTGCCTTCTGATATTACCAATGTCGAGCGTCGAGCGGTTCGAGACGCGGCTAAAAATTCAGGCGCTCGGGAAGTTCATATCATTGAAGAACCCATGTCAGCAGCTTTAGGTATTCGTCTGCCGGTTTTTGATCCGGTTGGTTCAATGTTGATTGATATTGGTGGCGGGACGACTGATATTGCCGTGATTTCTTTGGGGGGAATTGTTCGATCTAAAAATTTACATATTGCGGGGGAGCGTTTTAACCAGGATATTATTGCCTATGTTCGTGATGAGTTTAAGATTTTATTAGGTGAGAAAACGGCGGAATATGCTAAAACTTTAATTGGTTCAGTTTACAAGCAAGTTGAACCACTAGAAGCAACCATTCGCGGGCGAGATTTAGTGACTGGTTTACCTCGAGAAGTAGTGATCACTGATTCCGATATTAGAGAAGCTATTGCTCCCTCGATTGCCATTTTTATTGATGCTGTTAAAGAAGTTTTAGAGTCTACTCCGCCAGAAGTAATTTCCGATATTATGCATCGGGGAATTGTGGTCGTTGGTGGAGGAGCTAGAATTTTAGGTCTAAAAGAACTTTTAGAAAAAGAAATTCAGATTGCGATTCATTTAGCCGAAGATCCTCTGACGGCCGTGGTCCGTGGTACCGGTGTCGTTTTAGAAGATCTAGATCGTTATCGGGATATTTTAATTGATAACGAAGATGAATTACCGCCCCGTTAAAAAAACTCGCTCACTGTCTAGTTATCATTTTGGTTTTTTGGGTTTGATTATTTTAGTCATGGCAATCTATTTTTTAGGTTCCAGTACTTTAGGTTGGCTTTACACACCAGTTGAGTTTATCTCTCGGCCGGTGGTCTGGACCTTAGCTGGTGGTGGTCGTTTACTTAATAATACCGTTATTTTTTTTCAGACTAAAAATTCTCTAATTCAAAAAAATAATGATCTAAAACAAGAAAATCTACGTTTACGTAATTTGTATTTAGCTAAACAAGTAGTAGAAACAGAAAATGCGGAACTTAAAAGTTTGCTCAATCTTCGAGATAAAAAACGATCACCTTTGGTTTTAGCGGTTTCGGTTCGCCCTAATCAAACCACTAATGATATTTTATTATTAGATAGCAGTCATTTATCTAAGGGGAATAATTTAAAAATTGGGAATAAGGTGGTGACCAATGGCGGGTCAGTTTTATTAGGAGAAGTAGCCGAAATTTTTATTAATACTGCTAAGGTACGTCTTTATTCTGCTTTTGGTGAACAAGTCGCTGTTTCTGTCGGCCCGGAACATATACCAGCTATTGCTATTGGTCAGGGGGCGGGAAATTTTTATCTGTCGCTTCCTAAAGGGGTAGTGATTAAAGTGGGTGATCCAATTACCGCCAGTGCTTATCACAATTTATTACTTGGTTCAGTCGGAGCGATTGAAGTCGATGCGACTAATCCGTATTTAAAAGTGTTATTTCGTTCGCCCCTTAATTTTTATGATTTAAAATGGGTGGAAATTTATGCTGATTAGAATCCTAATATTTTTTCTACTCTGGCCGTTATTGTTTTTTTGCCCATGGTGGTTGTGGTTACTAGTGGTTGCTATTTTAGCTTTTAATTTTGATTCTTATTACGAAGCTCTAGCCCCAGCTATTTGGTCTGATCTGTTATATGGTTTTACTGAAGCTAATCGTTTTGGCACTCAATTTATTTTAACTTTGATTGTTCTAGTGGGAATTTTTATTATTGATCGCTTAAAATCACGATTGATTTTTTACTAATATTATGACTCGTCGCTGGTATCATTTTTTCAAACGTCAACATCATTATCGGGATCTAGAACCGGATGAGATTTTTCTTGATTCTAGTAATTTGCCTTCTTTCAATACTCAACAATTTGAAGGTCGAATTGAACAACCGATTGGTAAGCGCTCCCTATTTTTAGCTTTAAGTTTCTTTAGCCTAGTGATTTTAGTTTTAGTCGGTCGAGTTTTTTCTTTACAGGTGATTAAGGGGGCTCTTTATGCCGAGCGATCAGAAAGTAATACTTTACGTTATACTCCGATTTATGCTGAACGGGGAATTATTTTCGATCGGAAAAAAGTAACTTTAGCTTGGAAT
>PCSX01000027.1:0-6437 GCA_002772495.1 Candidatus Vogelbacteria bacterium CG22_combo_CG10-13_8_21_14_all_37_9
AAGCCTCCCGCTTCCTTGGCCCCTCGAGCAGACCACAAAGGAAAACCGGTCGTCGCACCAGTGACAATCACCGCCCCTTGGCGGGCGATTTCGGCTCCGACTTCTTTGGCAATAGTTAAAATATTATCGTTAAAATTAGCCGTGTCAGCCGTCCCAGAAACACAGATTTTAACTTTCAAATGTTGATTGCGAGCCTCGTTAGTTAATGGTTCCATCAAAATCAGTTTTTAAATTGATAATTCTCATCTTAACGCCTTAAATGGAAAAAGCAAAAGTTTTAGATTTTAATTTCAATCGTTTCGCCGGCTTTAGGGACCACTGCTTCTACACCAAGGTAATCTCTAATTCGTTGGGTTAAAAATAGCGACGATTTTAATTCTCCCATACAGACAAAAACTTTTTTGACTGTATCGGCTGTTCCTTTCACAAATTCTAATAAATGATCCGAATCTTTGTGAGCCGAATAACCTCGGATATTTTCTAAATGCGCTCGCACTGGTACGGACTCACCTAAAATTTTAACCGGATTAGTCCCATCTTGAATCACTCGGCCCAAAGTCCCAAGCCCCTGATAACCAGCTAAAAGCAAAGTGCTTTTTGTATCGGGTAAATAATTTTTCTCATGATGAATAATCCGACCACCATTCGACATTCCTGAACCAGCGATAATAATTTTTCGCGGAGTAGTTTCTAAAATGGCTTTAGATTCATTGGAAGTTAAGGTGATATGTAGTTGAGGAAAATGAAACAATCCATCGCCTAGTCGTCGGATTTCATTGGCATCCTTATTAAAATATTCCGGATAATCACGATAAACTTTGGTCACCGCAATCGCCATCGGCGAATCAAGAAAGACTGGAACGAGAGGAATACGAGAATTCTCCATCATATTTTCAATTTCATAAAGTAGCTCTTGGGTCCGTTCGATTGAAAAAGCGGGGATCATCAAAGTTCCCCCTCGGCGCATAGTTTCTTCAATCACATCTTCTAAGCGTTGGCGTCGTTCAGAGCGATCTTCATGATTCCGATCACCATAGACACTTTCAATAATTAAATAATCAGCATCAGTAATAGCTTCGGTATCGGGTAAAAGTGGTGACGGCGAATTTCCCAGATCACCAGAAAAAACAATTTTTTTACCTTGGTAATTAAATTCCACCATGGCTGAACCAAGAATATGGCCTGAATCTCGGAAAACTACCGTAAAATCACCGAGGACGATTGGTTCGTGATAGCCAAAAACTTTCCATTGACTCATGGCTTGTTTAATATCCGCTTCAGTAAATAAAAGTTCTTGTTTGCCATCTTCAGCATCTCGTTCTAAAAATCCTAAACTATCTTTCAGGGAAATATGAGCAATATCTCGAGTCGGCGGAGTGGAATAAATCGGCCCTCTAAACCCGTCTTTAACTAACTTCGGAATTCGACCGATATGATCTAAGTGAGCGTGAGTAATAAAGAGAGCACTTATGGCTTTGGGATCATAAGGAAAAGGATCATGATTTTTTTCTTCATCTTTTTTGGTCCCTTGAATTAAACCACAATCAATTAAAAATTTCTGACCATCAGGCTTAGACTCGGCTAATAAAAAATTGGAGCCTGTGACCATCTCCGTTCCACCTAAGAAAGAAATTTTTAGACTATGAGACGAAGTCGTCGCCACAGTTTTAAGGTTATTAGACATAACTATATTCTAACAGATTTAAATCTAGGACTCAAAAAACCGTTCCTAATTAGCCATAAATTAACAGCTAAGGAACGGTTGATTGATTAGACGACCGAATTATTACCCTAGAAAAAGACTAGGTGGGTGTCCGCAAACGAAACACCATAATGCTCGCCGATATAAGACTCCCTAAAAAAATATTTTGTTCAGAATAATATTATCGGTCGTCTAATCTGATTATAACCAGTCAGCAATTGAGCACAAGTAAAACCACTGATAGAAAACAAAGCTTTACTTATCGTCAAGTTTTTCTTAGTTATTAGAAGTAGATGAAACGATATTAATCGTCTTACTACATGTTCCACTACTATTATCGTAACCGCCAACTAAAAGAGTTACTGATGGATTCCCAATAACACTTGCCGTTACTTGTTGTGAGCCATTTGCAGATAGTTTATCTCCAGGTAACCAAAGATGATCTCTTCCTGAAGTATCCTGTTGCCAAGCTGCATATGTAGCATTTTGACTTGTCCAAGAATATATAATTGTTTCTCCTAAATTATATGAATTCTTATTGGATGTTAGAGAGCAAGTCGGATTTATTGTAAGCGTCCCACTGGTAAGTAAAACATTGTTAGAGTAGACCTGAACTTGATAAGTGCCAGAAGGAAGTTCCTGATTAATGGTAGTTGACCATCTATTATTTCTGATCACAATATCGCCACTACCCCATATCTTTCCACCATTATTACTTATTGAGATGCCAAATGGCTTAACTGTATTATAAGCATACCCAGTTAATGTTGGTCTATTAGAAGATGATGTTAGAGAGTTTTGATCTATAGTAGCAGAAGGATTGGCAATAACTGGAATAGTAGATTGCCCGGTTAATTGAAATACCGCCGTAACAGGATTTGAGGATGTAGTACCTCCCCGACCAGTACAGGATATATTGTAAGTTGCTGTTGATGATAATGAGAGAGACATAGAACCTGAAGTTGCCAAGGTTTGTTTTTCAAAATTACAATAAGTTGCATATCTTGAAGACCAAGAGAGAGTTACGGTTCCAGGTTTACCATCTGAAATAATCAGACTAGGATTTACTGACAGATTTACCGTTGGAGCAGAAACATTTGGAATTGGAATAGGACGAGAAGGACAGGGTGCTCCAGTAGTGGAACTGAACATATCACCAGGGGCGCAACCATCGATACCTGAACGCTCCTTTACCACGACAGTCAGAGTAGTTTCAGCTTGGCTAATATTAGGTCTTGATTCGTCATAGACCCAAAACCTGACGTTATAAGTACCAGAACCAGAATAAGAATGAGAGAAAGTTCCAGTTTGATTAATTAAGTCTGGACTTAAAGGTCTAGCGGAAGACCCCATATAACCATCCATCTCACCCCAAGCCACTCGATAAGTTAGATTACTACCGGCTGGGGCATTAACACTAATCCTCCAAGTTCCAGTCTGACCAATTTCAAGAGAACTCGGCCCAGAAACGGAATTGAGGGTGATATTGCCAGTGTTATTTGGACAAGGCTCACCAGTAGTAGCGCTAAACATACCGCCAGGAACACAACCACGAACAGTAATAGGGATATCAGTACATGCTCGACCAGTGATCGAGCTAAACATCGCCCCATTAGCACAACCATCGCTACTTGGAATTGGGTTAGGAGTAGGGGTGATGTTGGAAGCACAAGATAAAGCATTAATTCTAGCTCGAGTAATTGGCCCTACATATCCACTATTTAAAATTCCACTAGCAGATTGAAAAGATTTGACAGCAGATTGAGTCAATAAACCAAAAAAACCAGTAGGTTCGGAATTAAGATAAGCTTGATTTTGAAGAAAATCTTGTAAAGTAAAAACATCTCTACCAGTAGAACGATAAGCGAGATTATGAGTAATAGAAACACAAGCTGGTGTTAAATTAGGATTAACATCTCCTTGAATTTGAGCTGAAGAAACAGTAGGCAAAATTAATAAACCAATAACTAAACCTAAAAGAAATTTTTTCATAAATATTTTTAATTTGATAAAAGCCACCTTTTAAAATTATACATCTTAAAAATATATTAGTAAAATGTTTGGTCTATTAAAGTCGACAGAGATTATTCATCAACACCAAAGCGCTTGTAATCACAAATTGGTGTTTCAGTCCCAAACCAATGTTTGATTTCATGAAGAGCCTCTTCGGCTGTTTCGGAAGCGTGAACCAGATTCATTACCGCTCGTTTTTCCTGATTAGCCAAAAGCGGTGAATCAATTGAAAAATCACCTCGAATAGTGCCCATTTCAGCGTTAGAGGGAATAGTCTGACCAACAATCTTTCGCACTACTTCGACCGCATGAATCCCTTGAATCACGACTTTAACCACCGGCGCGGAAGTCATATAATCGACCAACCACTCCCGAACCATTTGGCCGATAACTAATTCATCACTCGTCCCAACTTCCTTAATCGGATCTAAATTATATTTAAGATAAGTCGCCATCGATTTGGAACCTAAACGTTTGATCCAAGTTTCATCTTTAGGATAATGTTGATCGATTTCTTCTCGGCTGGGACGAACCATCTGCAGAGCCACCACTTTTAAATCTCGTTGTTCTAAGCGACGAATAATCTCCCCAATCAAACCCTTGCGGACGCCATCCGGTTTAATCATCAAATAAGTTTTTTCTTCTTTTGCTTGCATAAATTTTTAAATTTAAATCCAGTCAAAATTTTTAGTCAAAAATTTTGACTGGATTGATTAATAATTAAGTTAAAATCTCCACCCCAGTTTCAGTAATGACAATCGTCTTTTCAAAATGGGCATTGGGACTTTTATCACGAGTAATATAAGTCCAATCATCCGCCAAAAGTTTGATTGCACTAGAACCAGTCGAAACCATCGGCTCTAAAGCTAAGACTAGCCCTGGGATAAGCTTCTCTCCTCCGCCTCGATGGCCATAATTGGGCACATAAGGCTCTTCATGGGGAGCATAACCCACTCCATGACCTGCTAGACCTTTGATGATTGTAAAACCTTGTTTTTTAACAAATTTCTCAATCGCTGATCCAATATCCCCAGTGGTTTTCCCCGGACCAGCAGTCGCGATACCAACCGCTAAAGCCTGAGCGGTCACTGCTAATAATTTCTTATCCTCGACTTTAATTTTTCCAACTCCAACGGTGATCGCCATATCAGTAAAGAGACCTTTGTATTCCAAGCCTAAATCTAAGGTCACTAAATCCCCTACTTTAAGCACTCGTTTTCCCGGCAAACCATGAACGATTTCTTCATTAATAGAAACACAAAGTGAAGCTGGATAATCGCTCTTGGCCCCTTCAGGTCGATAATGAAGAAAGGCTGGTTTAGCGCCAGCTTTAATGATCAGGCGATAAGCGAGGGTATCTAAATCACTAGTTTTAACTCCAGGAGCCACCGCTTTTTTTAATTCTCCTAAAATCGTTGCTAATATTTTCCCCCCCTCACGCAATTTTTCAATATCTAATTTTGATTTGGTACTAATCATAAAGCCTTAATCAAATCTTGATGAATGGTTTCAATACTTTGCTCACCATTAAGTTCGATAAAACGGTAAGCTGAATTTTGGCGATAAAAATCCACTGCTGGTAAAACGTCAGTCTCAAACCAGGCTAAACGTTTGGTAATATCCGCCAGAGCCTGATCATCAGTTCGACCTCGATCTAGTAAGCGTTTGCTTGACCATTCATTAGAGACATTCAAATAAATGACCGTTTTCTGACTAAAACCATAAAAAGTGAGGGCGGTTTCCAGAGCCTTGGCTTCTAACAACGAACGAGGTGTGCCATCAAAAATAATATGTTCATCGCCCATTAAATTTTCGACTAAAATATGGCTCCAATTCCAAACGGCTAGAAAATCAGGCTGACGAGCGCCTGAATTCATTACCACTTTAGCTAAACGACTAGAATGACTATAACCTTTAATAAATTGGCGAAATTTTTCACCTGATTCTAGATAGAATAAAGGGTGCTGATCGCTGACGACCCCTATCTGCTTTAAATAATCAGACAAAAGGCTAGCTTGTGTTCCCTTACCACAACCAGAGCGACCGATGAAAATAAAAGCTTGAAGTTCATTAGGCATAAAGAGATAATGCCATAAAGACAGCTTAAAAACAAACCCAGCCCTATGGAGTATAGCAAGCTACTCCATAGGGCTGGGTTTTTATCTGCGTTTTATCTGTGACAATCCGCGCTTTGCCTTTCCGTAGCTTTAGCGAAGGGAGGTCTTATCCGCGTCTAGTCCGCGAAAGTCCGCGTTTTTAGTACTCGCGCATGGTAATTTGCGCTTCAATTTGTTTGACGAAATCTAGAGCTACCGAAACAACAATCAAAAGACTCGTGCCCCCAATCGCTAAAGCCGAAATATCGGTCAAAGCTCTTAAAACAATTGGCAAAAGAGCGATCAAACCGAGAAAGAGCGCTCCGACTAAAGTCAAACGAGTCAAAATAGTCGAGATATAAATAGCGGTTGATTTGCCGGGTCGAACACCGGGGATAAAAGCGCCGTTTTTTTGTAAATTAGTGGCAATCGCTTCGGGATCAAAAGTAACCGCTGAATAAAAATAAGTAAAGACAAACACCAACAAAAAATAGAACGAGCCATACAACCAAGTTTGATTCATAAAGGATAATAGTGATGTGGAAATTACCTGGAGAATAGGGATACTGGAATTAGTTAAAAAATTGGCAACCATTTGGGGAAAAAGCAAAATTGATAAAGCAAAG
>PCSX01000027.1:6464-9299 GCA_002772495.1 Candidatus Vogelbacteria bacterium CG22_combo_CG10-13_8_21_14_all_37_9
CCTCGAATTGGTAAGTAAGTCGACATCCCGCCATACATTTTCATCCCGCGCATTCGTTTGGCATAGGTAATCGGAATCGGTCTTTCCGCTTCAGTAATAAACACCACTAAAGCCAAAGCCACTAAAGCAATGACTACAAAAGCGAGATATAGTGGGATTTGCGAAACATCAAAAGTAACTGCGAGCTGGGATAGAAGAGATGGCAACTGGGCGACAATACCAGCAAAAATAATCAAAGACACTCCATTACCAATTCCGTATTCAGAAATTAATTCACCTAGCCACATTAAAAGAATAGAACCGGCCACGACTACGATAATACTAGTTACTTTTTCAAAGGAAGTCAGACTCAAAACTAAACCCCGACTCTGAAGTAAAACCATCAAACCAACAGATTGAAAAACTGCCAATGGAATAGTTAAGAGCCGAGAATACTGAGCGACTTTTCGACGACCAGCCTCTCCTTCCTCATGGTAGAGCTGTTTGATCGCTGGAAAAATAAGAGTCAAAAGCTGAATAATAATCGAAGCGGTAATAAAAGGTCCTACTCCAAGCATCATAATCGACAGACTAGATAAACCACCACCAGCAAAGATATCCAAAAAGCCTAAAAATTGATCACCGGCAAAAACTCGGGCCAATTGTAATCGATCAATCCCCGGCATCGGAATAGCTGAACCTAATCGAGTCAAAGCTAAAATAAGGATCAAGAAAAGAAGTCGTCGAGAGAGATTGCGATCCGCAAAAATTAATTTTAATTTAGTAAAAAAAATTTCCATAATTATTTAGAGTACTTGACCACCCATTTTTTCAATTTTAGCTTTAGCGTTAGCCGAAATGGCTAGACCTTTAATGATTAAACCTTTAGCTAAAGGACCATTGGCTAAAACTTTTACTACTGGCAATTTCCCCTTACGGGTTTCAATCAGACCCTTAGCCTTTAAAGTCTCCAAAGAAATTTCTTCTCCCGCTTCAAATTTATTATTCAAAACGCCTAAAGACAAAGGGTAGGCGTCTAAAGGATTAGACGACATTTTATAACCACGCAGTTTCGGTAATTTCTTGATAATATCTCGCATTTCTGGTCGCAATTTTCGACCCGCTCGAGCTTTTTGACCTTTAGTCCCTCGACCAGAAGTCGTTCCACGTTTGCCACCCCGACCAATTTGACGTTGGCTTTTTTGTTTATTTTTTCGTTTTAAATCGTGAATTTGCATAATTTTATTTCTGAGTCGAAAGTTTAGATAAAGCCAAAATAGTCGCTCGAGATAAGTTTAACTTATTTTTACTTTTAGATAAAATTTTAGCATTAACATCTTTTACTCCCCCTAATTCTAAAATTAGACGAGTAGCCGATCCGGCCACCATTCCTCGCTTCGGGGCTGGTTGAATACTAAGACGAGAAGAACCAAATTTAGCTTCAACTTCGTGAGCAATAGAATTAGTTTTAGTTAGTGGGATAGTAATCATATTCTTAATGGCGTTATTCATCGCTTTAGCAATGGCTAGTGAAGTATCGCCGGCTTTGCCTAAGCCAACACCAACTTTACCTTTTTTATTTCCCGCTAACAAAACCACCGAAAAAGAAAATCGGCGACCGCCAGCGACGACTCGAGCGACTCGACGAACATCAATCACTTTGTGATCAAATTCTGGTTTTGGTCGATCGGCTCCCGGTCGGCGACCGCCTCGAGCCCCACCCCGACCACCTGGTCGATTCTGAGCCCCTCGATTAGAAGGACTATTCGTTGAATTATTAGTTTTTGGTTTATGATCAGTCATATAATTTTAAAATTCCAAACCACCAGCTCGAGCCCCTTCCGCTAAAGCTTTAACTCGGCCAGTAAAACGATAGCCACCTCGATCAAAAGTAACTTGCTTAATCTTCTTGGCTAAAGCTAATTTAGCTAAAGCTTGACCGGCTAAGTTAGCTCGATTAACTTTAGCAAAAGCTTGATCTTTAATGGCCTTTTTTTCAACTAAAGTTTTATCATCAGTAGAAGCTAAAGTTTGACGTTTAACATCATCAATTAATTGAGCATAAATAAAACGATTCGATCGAAAAACCGCTAAGCGAGGTCGCTTGCTAGTGCCGGTGATTTTCATACGAATTCGGCGATGACGTCTAAGTCTTTTTTCGAGAGTGGTTTTCATATTTACCTTCCAAAGTTTTTACTACTAAAGCGGTCGACAAGCAAATTAGCGTTGGTGGACATTATTTGGTTTTGTTGGTAATTTTTCATTTTGATAAAAATTTAGGAGGGTGAATTAAGTACTAGCTTTCTTACCTTGTTTACGATGAACAATTTCATTGATATAACGAATACCTTTACCTTTATAAGGTTCAACACTTTTTTGAGAACGGATTTTGGCGGTAAAACCGCCAACCAATTCTTTATCAAAACCAGAAATTTTCATCTCGGCCTTAAGCACTTCCACCTTTAAGCCAGCAGGAATATCAATTTCCACTGGATGAGAAAAACCAATATTCAAAACCACTTTTGAACCATTAACCGCATAACGATAACCAACACCTTCAATCAATAAAGTTTTAGTAAAGCCTTTAGTCACCCCTTCGATCATATTTTGTAAATGAGAACCATAAGTGCCCCACAAAGCGCTAGCTTGTTTAGTGGCCTTCAGGGGAGCAAGAGTAATTTTTCCATCAGCAATGGTAATAACAATTTCTGGTTTGAAAAATCGTTTTAATTCCCCCAACGGGCCAGTGACAGTCAAAAAACCATCAGTCTGACTAACCGTGACTTTTTCGGGAATGATGATTTCTTGTTTACCAATTCGGGACATGATAATAAATTAAAAATGTAAAATTAAAAA
>PCSX01000015.1:0-6828 GCA_002772495.1 Candidatus Vogelbacteria bacterium CG22_combo_CG10-13_8_21_14_all_37_9
AGGGGACAAATCTTTCCTACTGATGAGTAGTAATTCACCAATGGCCATTGCTTTAAAAGGAAAAATGGTTAATGACGACTTCTTACTTACTATTGGTAAAAAAGAAAAACGAGTGCAAATCTTAGGTCTTGAATGAAAATGGAGTAAGAGAGATTTTCTCACTTGCTCCTTATTTTTTATAAAAATAGTTAAACATTAATGTCTGATCTATCAAATAATATCTACCAAGAAATCCTGGCAGAGAAAAATGTTCTCCTCGTTGGCCCAACCGACAGTGGGAAAACTTGGTATGTCAAAAATATTTTAATCCCATTTTTGCAAGAGAAAAAAATAAAAGTTATTTACTGCTCTGATCCGGATTTTATACCGAAACAGATCAACGAAATAGATGTCTTGATTGTCGACGAAATTGAAACTCTTCTTGATCAAGATTTTTTAGAAGCCGACTCATCAAATTCTAAACCTTATTATTCAAAAGAATATCTAAACAAAGTAAGGTCTTGGCATGATAAGTTAAAAGAGATAATGATCCCTAGCGTTTTTATTTTAACTAGAAATAGCCATGGAGAAATAAAAAATATTATCGACAATCATAGTGAGATGGATTGGGGAGTAAAAGTTGAATGTTTTATTTTTGAGAAAAAAGTCTAAAAACTGATATGAACATCACTGAAAAATATCACGGAGTCAGCGGAGTCGATTATATTTTTGAATATAGCGATGCGGATTCTTTTGACCACCTAGATCCAAGTCAATGTCGGCAAGTTTATGCTGTTTGTTTTTTGGGCGAACAAATAATAGTTGTTTATAATGAAGAAAAAGGCACTTGGGGCTTAGTGGGAGGAACAGTTGAACGAGGAGAAACTCCAGAACAAACTCTTAAACGCGAGATTCAAGAAGAATCAAATATGGAAGTTTTAAATTTTTTGCCAATTGGGATTCAAAAAGTTATTGATACTCGCGATAACAGTTTCTTTTATCAATTACGTTATGTTTGCACTACTCGGCCTTATGGACCTTTTATTTCTGATCCTGATGGAAATATTACTGAAATTAAATTGATCGACCCCTTAAAATATAAAGACTACTTCAATTGGAATAAAATTGGGGAACAAATTATTAGCCGAGCGATAGAGTTAAAACCTAAATTAAATTAAAAATCTGTCTCCATATGTCTGACTTATGTATAAGTCAGACATATGGAAAAAATTGAACAAGAAAAAATACCTAGTCCGGTCAAACCAGACGAGGCATTACTAGGCATTAAATGATAAACAAGTAGCTATCCTTCGAGACTTTTGAGAACTTTCAGATACAAATCCTCGACAATCTGTTGTTGGGCTCGGCCGGTTTTAGCGTAGTGATCTAAACCCGGGGCTGAATTGATTTCCAAGACCCAATAACGATCCGCTGGCTGACTAATATCGCCAGCAACGATCAAATCAACACCACAGAGAGACGCAGACCCATATCTTTGGTCAATTGGATCGCAATTTTTGCGAAATCAGGATGAACTTGGTCACTAACATCAATGGAGTCACCGCCAGTCGAGAGATTGGCATTGTCTAAGAGAAAGATTCTCTCATCATGCTTAGGCACCGATTGAAAACTTAGTCCTAAGTGTTTTAACTTCAAGTCCATTCTTGGATCAGTCAACTTAATCCTAGTGTCCCGACTAGAAACCTTAAAATCGTGTTGTTTTTTCTTGAGTAAAGCCAAAATTGTCGAGCGACCATTACCGACGACACTCAAAGGAATCCTCTCGTATGCCGAAATAATCTGATCATCAAGAACGACAATCCGATAATCTCGACCTCTGACCGGACGCTGAACCAAAGCGACTCGATCGCGTCTGAAAATTTGACGCAAGATCTGATAGAACTCAACTCGATTGTGAATCAAAGTGACACCAACTCCCTGACTACTACTATTTGGTTTGACAATTACCGGCCAACCCAATTTTTGGGCATAACGATAGGCCATATCGATATTCCGTTTGGAACCAATCGCTCTACACCAATCATCGGAATAAAATGCTTCACCAGTCACAACTGGATAGCCTTCTTTCTTGATAAAGAAAGACGAAAAGTCTTTATCACGAGCAATCTCGGAAGCGCCCATCGGATTGAGATCAAGAGTCGAATACTTGAAGTAACATTTTCGACCATTCTTGAAAGCAATTTGCCCAACAATTTGCCAATTTGGCTCCATGGTCACCACCGCCCCAATTCGAGGGGCGATTTTCCGTAAAACGGTCCCAAGAATGGGGGTGGGGTGTTTCTTTTTCATCGGTTTATCCTTTTTTTGAAACTAAAATGACAAAATACCTAGTGAGGTAACGTACCTCCTCTGGCGTGATATTAGGACAATTAAACCACTTTGTCAAAATTTTCGCAAGCATCGAAAATTAGAAAATTATTTGTTATACTAAAGTTAATGAAAGACTGTATTTTTTGCCAAATTGTAAATGGGGAGGCACCAAGTTATCAAATCTGGTCCGATGAAAAACATTTGGCTTTTTTATCTATTTTTCCTAACACCGAAGGCGTGACGGTGGTAATTCCTAAAGATCATCACTCTAGTTATGCTTTTGATTTACCCGATCAAGTTTTGGCTGATTTAATTTTAGCGACCAAAAAAGTAGCTAAACTTTTAGATTCAAAATTAACAGACGTGGGTCGGACCGCCATGGTTTTTGAAGGTTATGGTGTGGATCATGTTCACGCCAAATTATTTCCCATGCATGGCACCGCTGATATGGAGTCTTGGCGCCCAATTGAATCTGACCAGCCAAAATATTTTACTCAATACGAAGGCTATGTTTCTTCTCATGATTACGAACGAGCGGATGATAGCAAGCTAGACGAATTAGCTAAAAAACTCCGAAGTTAGGCGACCCCCAGCTTAGTAGGGTCTGACCCTACTAAGCTGGGGGTTGATAACACTTATCCCGGTAGTGAATTTTGATCTTGCTCGTAAAGCCTTAGTTTAAGAGGATACCGCTGTCAAAATCTACTATCGGGTTATCCACAGTTTTCTGATTGACAGTGAACTCGGGTTCACCTATACTAATTAGTATATGAGTCACCGCGATTTAATCAGAGAAATTTATAACGAAATCCAAGCTTTGAATCGAGAGATCGATATCAAGATTATTCGAGGCTATCCTTACAAACAAGAATCTAAACGTCATAAATTTCTAACTGTTCAACTAAATAGTCTAACTCGCCAAAAACAAAATACTTGGTACCAAAAAGCCTCCCAACTCGTCAGTACTTTTATTTTCTAAATTTTAAATAATGGATAATTACCAAAATAAAATAATTAATTTTTACCAACGTGAACGTCGGATGCCCGGTTATAAGGAAATTATGACTTTGACCGGTTTCAAATCTAAAAATGCGGTTTATAAATTAATTAATAAAATGGTCGAGGCGGGTTTGGTCACTAAGGACTCTCAAGGCCGTCTTAGTCCCAACAAAAGCGTTACCGAAGTACCTTTACTCGGCTTAGTCGAAGCTGGTTTTCCAACGATGGTGGAGGAGGACCTCTCTAACACGATTAGTTTTGATGATTATTTAATTGATCGTAAAAAAGACACTTATGTTTTAGAAGTAAAAGGGGATTCAATGATTGAAGAGGGAATTTGTGAAGGGGATTTAGTTGTCGTAGAAAAAACCAAAAATCCTAAAATTGGCGACATTGTCATCGCCGAAGTTGATGGTGGCTGGACCATGAAATTTTTACGCGAAAAAAATGGTCAAAAATATCTCGAACCGGCCAATAAAAATTATCCTCCTATTTATCCTCAATTCGAATTAGAAATCACCGCCGTGGTCAAAGGAGTAATCCGGAAGTATTAATTTATAATTAAAAAAAATTGGGTAAGTCGTTTGTTTCTAAAAACGACTTACCCAACACAAGTTGGCGTTCAAAATCACTCAAATAGCAAACATTACTTGCCACGAGTACCAGTGCCGCCGCCGGAACTTCCTCCTCCTCCGCCCGAGACTGTCCACCGGAGCCAGCATTACCGCTTCCATGACCACCAGATTTGTCAACTGTTCAGTTGTATCTTTTATCGTTAAGATAAAAGATATATTGATATAATATGAAAAAACCACCTATTAGTAAAAAAAATAGAATTAGCAAAAAAATTGGTCAAAATAAAATAACCGACGATTATTATTGGTTAGAAAATGAATCTAAATCGAAAGTTAAAAAATGGATTAAAGATCAAAACAAATATACTAATTATAAATTAAAAAAAGAAGGATATAAACTATTTAAAAAAGAACTGACTAAAGATTATAAAGTAACTAATTTTTCATTACCGTACCCAGTTAATGGTTTTTATTTTTTTCTGGAGAGACTTAAGGGGGAAGAGCAAGATTCTCTTTATTTTAAAAAAGGTTTAAATGGCAAACTGATTAATTTAGTAAATCCAAATAAAATTAAAACCGATGGATCTGTTTATATTGATTTTTGGGATATTTCTGAATCGGGAAAATTTATTGCTTATGGTTTAACAGAAAAAGGGTCTGAATTTGCAACAATATACATTAAAGATGTTAAAACTGGAAAAAATCTACCAGAACATATCTTTCCTTGTATTTTTACTAGTTTAGTTTGGTTAATAGATGATTCTGGTTTTTTTTATACTAAAAATCTTCCACCAAAAACAGTAAACGAAAACAAAAATACTCTTTACACTAAAGTATTTTTTCATCGCCTTGGTACTGACCCTAGAGAAGATGTCCTAATTTTCGGAGAAAATAGGCCTAGTGATGATATGATAGAGCTTAAATTATCACTTGATGGAGTATATCTAACAATTTCAGTTTCTCAAAATTGGAGTAGTAACGAAATTTATTTATATAATATAAAATCAAAAATTATTACTACTTTAACTACAGGTGTTCAAGCTCAATTTTACCCTCTTTTTTTAGAAGAATATTTATTATTAAAAACTAATTATTTAGCTGATAAATATAGAATTTTAATTGCTCCGATTTCTGAATTAAATAAACCCATAGATCAATGGAAAGAATTTGTACCTGA
Organism: Candidatus Vogelbacteria bacterium CG22_combo_CG10-13_8_21_14_all_37_9; assembly: GCA_002772495.1. Lineage (GTDB taxonomy): Bacteria > Patescibacteriota > Minisyncoccia > Phycocordibacterales > XYD1-FULL-46-19 > 21-14-all-37-9. The sequence goes on from PCSX01000015.1 coordinate 5,062, forward strand.
AAAAAATTCTGTTCTTGAATCAATAAACATCACTAAAAATAAAATTTTATTAACTTATTTAATTAAAGTTTGTCATCAAATTATTGTTTATAATCATAAAGGTTTAAAACAAGGGATAATTAAGTTACCGTCTTATTCCAGTCTAACTGGTGTTTCTACTAATGATAGAGAATCTGAATTTTTTTATGGAGTGACTTCTTTCACTTTTCCAGAAATAATTTATTATTATGAACCTTTAAAATCAAAATACTCAATTTATAAAAAAACAAATAATCCAATAAAGACAACAGATTATACTACAAAACAAAAATGGGTGACTTCAAAAGACGGAACAAGATTCCCTATTTTCTTATTTCATAAGAAAAATTTAATAAAAAAAACAAAGATTCCAACTATTCTCTATGGATATGGTGGTTTTGGAGTTAATGAAATTCCAGGTTTTACAAGATCTCTTCTCCCATGGGTCAGAAGAGGTGGAATTTTTGCTTTAGCAAACATTCGTGGCGGAGGAGAATTTGGTGAAAATTGGCATAAACAAGGTATAAAAGAATTCAAACAAAATAGTTTTGATGATTTTATATCAGCTGCTCAATTTTTAATAGCTAAAAAATATACTGACTCAGATCATCTCGGAATTATGGGTATCAGTAATGGCGGATTATTAGTTTTATCAGTAGCAATCCAAAAACCTAAACTATTTAAAGCTGTTTGTTCTCTAGTGCCTCTAGCTGATATGATTCGTTTCCATAATTTTGGTATGGCAATAAGATGGGTTCATGAATATGGAGACCCAAGAAAATTAGTTGATTTCAAAAGAATTTTACAATGGAGTCCTTATCATAATGTAAAAAAAGAAACAGAATATCCTAATTTTCTTTTAACAACAGCTACTCAGGATAATAGAGTTAATCCTCTTCATGCTAGAAAAATGGCAGCAATACTTCAATCAGTTAATAAAAGAAATGAGGTATTTTTATTAACTGAAAAAGATTCAGGACATGGTATTGGGAAATCTGTTTCTAAATTTGTAGAAACTCAAGCTTTAATTTTATCTTTTTTAGCTCAAAAATTAGATCTTAAATTATAAGTAGCCAGCTGAATAAAGATAGGTTATAATCAACCTTAATATGCCAGCGGGGGAGAAAATATTAGTCTCGGGCGTTAAACCGACCGGCCGACCACATATCGGTAATTATTTTGGCGCGATGAAGCAATTTGTCGAGCTCCAAGGACAATATCAGTCTTTGGTTTTTATTGCTGATCTCCACGCTATCACCACTAATCAAGACGCCAAGACTCTCCACCAAGATACTCTCGATTTAGCGATTGATTATTTAGCGATTGGTCTGGATCCGGCTAAAACGATTATTTTTCGTCAATCAGATATTTTGGAACACGCTAATTTAAACTGGATTCTAAATTGTTTAACGACCGTCCCTTATCTCCAACGAGCTCACGCTTACAAAGATGCTCTAGCCAAAAATCAGGAAGTAAATGTCGGGACTTTTGATTACCCGATTTTGATGGCGGCTGATATTTTACTTTATGATGCTGATGTTGTCCCAATCGGCCAAGATCAAAAACAACATCTAGAATACGCTCGCGATATGGCGGAAAAATTTAATCGGGTTTATGGCGAGACTTTTAAATTACCCAATCCTTTAATTATTGAGGATTTAAAAACTATCCCCGGTCTGGATGGCCAAAAAATGAGCAAGAGTAAAGGCAATACCATCCCCCTATTTTCTTCAGATGAAGAAATTAAAA
>PCSX01000015.1:6902-15459 GCA_002772495.1 Candidatus Vogelbacteria bacterium CG22_combo_CG10-13_8_21_14_all_37_9
TAGTCGAATTAAGTCAACGCTATAAAGAAGGCAAAATTTCTTATAAAGAATCAAAAGAAATTTTAATCGCTAATATGATTAAATTTATCAGTCCATTACGAGAAAAAAGAAACTTGATTGCTGGTGATCCTGAAAAAGTGAAAGCGATTCTTCAGATGGGAGCAAAACAGGCTAGGGGATTAGCCCAAGCTAAAATGGCCGTGATTAAAGAAAAAGTAGGTTTAATTTTATAGCGATAAATTTCATTATGGATAAACGAATTTATTTAAAAGATTTGAAAGATTATGTTGGTCAAACCGTAGACTTATTTGGCTGGGTGGATGTTCGTCGTGATCATGGTAAATTAATTTTCCTCGATTTACGCGATGTTAGCGCTTTAGTTCAGATGGTGGCTCTGCCTAATCATGAAGAAGCTCATCAAGTGGCTAATACTGTTCGACCAGAGTGGGTCTTGAAAGTCACCGGTCTGGTCAATAAACGACCAGACAAAATGATCAAAGCCGACACTTTAAATGGTGATTTAGAAATTGAAGTTCTTAAAATTGAAGTTATTAATGAAGCTAAGACACCACCTTTTTCAATTAATGAAGATACTAAATTAGTCGATGAAAATCTGCGCCTAAAATATCGCTACCTTGATTTACGGTCAGCCCGAATGAAAAATAATTTGATTTTACGAGATCAGGTTATTACTTTTTTCCGTCACTATATGCATGAACATGGTTTTGTCGAAATCGAAACACCTTTATTAATGAAAGGTACCCCTGAAGGTTCGCGGGAATATTTGGTCCCATCTCGAATTGAAAAAGGAAAATTTTATGCTCTACCCCAATCACCACAACAATTTAAACAACTCTGTATGGTCGCCGGTCTCGATCGTTACTTCCAAATTGCTCGCTGTCTGCGCGATGAAGATTCGCGTGGTGATCGTCAACCAGAATTTACTCAATTAGATTATGAAATGTCTTTTGTTAATCAAGAAGATGTTTTAGCTTACACCGAAGCAATGTTTATTAATTTAATTGCCACCCTATTTCCTGATAAAAAAATCTCTCAAAAACCTTTTCCTCGATTAAGTTATCAAGAATCAATCACTAAGTATGGTAGTGATAAACCAGATTTACGCCAAGATAAAAATGATCCTAATGAATTAGCTTTTGCTTGGATTGTCGATTTTCCGATGTTTGAAAAAACTGAAGAAGGGGGACTAACTTCCGCTCATCATCCTTTTTGCTCAATCAAAGAAGAAGATGTGGAAAAATTTATGGCCGGGGAAGATTTACTATCAATTAGAGCTAATTCCTACGATCTTGTCCTCAATGGCTATGAATTAAGCTCGGGTAGTATCAGAATCCACCAATCGGAGATCCAGAAACGCGTTTTTGAGCTCCTAGGAGTCTCTGAAACAGAACAAGAGACCCGTTTTGGTCATATGCTTGAAGCTTTCCAATACGGAGCTCCTCCTCATGGCGGTTTTGCTCCGGGTATTGATCGTCTGTTGATGATTTTAGCCAACGAGCCCAATATTCGAGAAGTAATTGCTTTCCCCAAAACTGGTGACGCTAAAGATTTATTAATGGGTTCTCCGTCTCCAACTGACGACAAACAACTCCGAGAATTGGGTCTTAAACTTGATTTAAAATAAAACTCGCTTTTATTGAATTTTTTTTCTTAAAATCATTTTCAAACTATTATGACAGCTGATTTCACTATTAAGGTTGGCGATTTCGAAGGACCATTCGAAATGCTGTTATTTTTAATCGAAAAACACAAACTTCATATCAGCCAAGTGTCCTTAGCTAAAGTGGCTGATGATTATATCGTCTATCTACAAAAATTAGCCGATAAACCGATGGCGGAAATGGCTAATTTTATTTTAGTGGCTTCGACTTTAATGTTGATTAAATCACTTTCGCTCTTACCGGGTTTAACGATCAGTCCAGAAGAAAGTGAAAGTATCGGTGATTTAGAACGCCGGCTCAAACATTATCAACGAATCAAAGATTTGACTCCTTGGTTGAAAAATAATTTTGGCACTCGATTAATTTTTGAACGCCAAATTAGTAATAATCGACCAGTCGTTTTTACTCCTAGCCCCGAAATCAAAACCCCATCCTTATTTTTAGCGATTAGAGGAGTGATGGCTGAATTACCTAAATTAGAAAAAATTCCGGCCGCTATCATTAAAAAAGTGATTAGTTTGGAAGAAGTGATGACAGACTTAGCCAAACGAGTCGCTCAACAAATGAGCTTTAGGTTCAAAGATTACGTTAAGGAAAACAAACACGAAAAAGTAAATGTGATTGTTAGTTTCCTGGGAATACTAGAATTATTCAAACAAGGTTTAGTCGAGGTTCGACAAAATAGCCATTTTGAAGATATTGATATTGAAAATCGTCAATCCGGCGTGCCTCATTATTAGCGACATAGAGTGCAAAAGTAATCTTTTGAATTTTCGAGCCAAGGAGTTAAGATAGATAAAGTGATAAAAACCACTAATTATTATGAATTTAAGCGCTAAAATTGAAGCGATTCTTTTTTTTAAAAGCGAACCAGTCGAAAAAAGCTGGTTGGCCAAGACTTTAGCCGTTTCTCTAGATTCGATTGAAACTGCCCTCAATCAATTAAAAAGTAATTTAGAAAACCGGGGTTTGGCTTTATTGGAAAAGGAAAATTCCGTTATGCTCGGCACCGCGCCAGATTTAAGTTCTTTAATCGAAGCTTTAATTAAAGAAGAACTAAATCGAGATTTAGGTAAAGCCGGTTTAGAAACTTTAGCGATTGTCTTATATGAAGGTCCGGTGACTCGACCTGAAATTGACTATATTCGAGGAGTTAATTCTAGTTTTATTTTAAGAAATCTCTTAGTCCGAGGTCTAGTCGAGCGTTTACCTAAACCTGATGACGCCCGAACTTTTATTTATCGTCCAACTTTTGATCTACTTCGTTATTTAGCGGTCACCAAAGTAGGAGACTTACCAGATTATGAATTAATTCGCCAAGAATTATTAACTTTTAAAAATCGAGGAGAAGAAACTGAAAGCATCAGCGACTCAAACTCTAAAACCCCTGAAAATAATGGCTGACGAACAAATTGAAAAGAAACCTCTTAATCGAGAATTACTGCAGACTAGATTAGTTCTAATAGCTTTTATTCTAGTCTCTTTGACTAGTGTCATTGTCCTGGGCTTGGCTAATCTTAATTCTGGATCATTAGTAGCCATCAAGGCCAAAGCAAACACAGCCACCAGTAGTCCAGTTCAAACAGCGGTTTTTCCTCATCAAGTCGTCTTAGCTCAAGCCGTGGTGGTCTACGATATTAATAATCAGAAAGTTTTATTTGCCAAAAATGCCGATACTGTTTTACCTTTAGCCTCACTAACTAAACTAATGACTGTCTTAGTCACGGCCGAACAAATTCCTCTTAAAACCTTAGTCACTATTCCTGATTTAAATTTTAATCTAGAATCTTTTAATCCTAATTTAATCGCTGGAGAAAAATGGCACTTAAAAGATTTAATTGATTTTACTCTCGTCTCTTCTTCTAATGATGGAGCTCGAGCCCTAGCTCTAGTCACAATGGCCAAAACTCAAAATCCGGAAATAAATTTTGTCACGGCAATGAATAATCGACGACAAAGTTTAGGTTTAACTGATTTACGTTTTTACAACGAAACCGGTCTTGATGAAAGTCCTAATTTAGCTGGCGCTTATGGTAGTGCTCTAGCCATCTCAAAATTGAATGCTTATTTAGTAACGAAATACCCAGAATTAATCGAAGCGACAAACAAAAAATTAATTTATCCTAAAATAAGTGGTTACCAAATTCACCCCGCCCTTAATACCAACCCCATTATTGGCAATTTACCAGGTTTACTAAGCTCCAAAACTGGCTACACCCTCTTAGCTGGTGGTAATCTTTCGATTGTTTTTCAAGCTGGTCTCAATCGCCCAATTGCCATTACAGTTTTAGGTTCCAGCCTAGAAGGTCGATTTAGTGATACTGAAAAATTGGTCTGGGCCACTTTGGATTATTTGGCTCAAGAAGAAAAATAGCTTATAATTTAAAGACAAACTCTAAAATTTCCTATTATGTATATTGATATTATTAAAGTTTTTGCCCCTAGTACCTTAGCTTTCTTTTTCGGTATTCTTCTGACTCCCATTTTGACTCATTTTCTCTATAAACATCGCTTGTGGAAAAAAAAGGCCGGTAAAATATCCCCTGATGGTCGAGAGACCCCTATCTTTAATAAATTACATAAAGATAAAGAAACCGGTACTCCTCGAATGGGGGGAGTCGTTATTTGGTTTAGTACTTTAGTGACAATTTTAGTCTTTTTTCTTTTAGCTAATATTTGGCCCGGAGACGCTACGACTAAATTAAATTTTTTAAGTCGAAATCAAACTTGGCTACCACTTTTTACTTTATTGGTCGGAGCGATAGTGGGTTTAATTGATGATTTACTCCAAGTTCGAGAAACAATTGATCCGAAAAAAGCCGGCCTAGCTTTTTCTTATCGTCTATTAGTAGTTATTATTCTTGGTCTAATTGGCGGTTATTGGTTTTATTTTAAATTAGGAATGGATTCACTCAGTATTCCCTTTAATGGTTCTTGGTATGTCGGGGCTTGGATTATGCCTTTATTTATTTTGGTGATGGTCGCTCTATTCTCTAGTGGCGTTATTGATGGTATCGACGGCTTGGCCGGGGGAGTCTTGGCGGTTATTTTTGCCTCTTATACGGGCATTGCTTTTTTCCAACATCAAATCGACTTAGCCGCTTTTTGTGCCACCATCACTGGGGGGACTTTGGCTTTTTTATGGTTTAATATTCCACCGGCTCGATTTTATATGTCCGAAACTGGAATTTTAGGTTTAAACACCACCTTAACCGTCGTCGCGTTTCTAACTGATTCCGTTTTTATTTTACCGATTATCGCTGCTCCGCTTCTAATCACCTCAATTTCGGTCATTATCCAACTGTTATCAAAAAAATTACGTAAAGGTAAAAAGATTTTTCTAGTTGCCCCAATTCATCATCACTTCGAGGCTCTGGGCTGGCCAGCTTACAAAGTGGTCATGCGTTATTGGGTCATTAGTATTATTTTTGCCATTATTGGAATGATTATTGTTTTAATCAGTAAATAAGTTTAGAGAAAATGAAACGAAAAAAAATTGATAGTTTTTTTCTCATCTTAATCATTAGTTTGGTTTTGCTGGGTTTTTTTATTTTTTCTTCAGCCGCCTTAGGCCAATTAACTAAAACTGGAGCTGGTTTTTTAATGGTCGTGTCTAAACAATTTATAATTCTGTTAACTGGTCTTATTTTGATGTTAGTGGTTGCTCAAATTCCTTATAAACACTGGCGACAATACTCAATCTTTTTATTTATTTTAGCGGTGATTTTATCTCTCCTGGTTTTAATTCCCCGTTTGGGTTTTGAAGCCGGAGGAGCGAGACGCTGGCTTAACCTAGGACTTCTCTCTTTTCAACCAGCCGAGTTTTTAAAATTTACGATGGTTATTTACTTAGCCGCTTGGCTAGCTACTCAAAAAGAACGTGTCAAAAAAATCAGTACTGGTTTAATCCCTGTGTTAATTTTAATGACAATTTTAGGTTTAATTTTAGTAACGATTCAAAAAGATACCGGTACTTTTTTAGTCGCGGCCACCACGGCTTCAATTATGTTTTTTATCGGTGGGGGAAAAATACGGCACTTATTGATTTTGACCTTAATCGGAGCAGTCGCTCTATCGGTAATGGCCTATAGACGACCCTATATCCAAGAACGACTAATCACTTTTATTAATCCTAATTATGATACTAAAGGTGCTTCTTACCAGATCAACCAATCTCTGATCGCTATTGGTTCAGGTCAAATTAGTGGTCGCGGTTTTGGTCAGAGTGTTCAAAAATTCAGTTTTCTTCCAGAATCAATCGGAGATTCAATTTTCGCTATCACTAGTGAAGAATTTGGTTTTGTCGGCAGTAGTAGTTTAATTATTCTCTGGTTAATTTTTGCTCTGTGGGGTTATAAATTAGCCCTTAAAATTAAAGATCCTTTCGGTCGCTTTATGATTATTGGTTTTATTTCCCTAATTATTGTCCAAACTTTTATCAATATTGGCGCTATGCTTGGTCTAATTCCTCTCACTGGTGTCCCTCTGCCATTTGTCAGTCATGGTGGAACCGCGCTCTTGTTTAGTCTGCTGGAAGCGGGTATTATTCTTAATATATCTAAGCATCGAGCCTAAATAAATTATGAAAATTCTTTTTACCGGTGGTGGCACTGGGGGTCATTTCTATCCTATTATTGCCATCGCTCAAGAAATTAAAACCATTACCTTAAGCGACAAACTGGTCGAACCAGAGCTTTATTTTATGTCAACCGATCCTTATAACCAGGAACTGTTATTTGAAAACGGTATCACTTTTATTCAAACTCGCGCGGGAAAATGGCGTCGTTATTTTTCACTTAAAAATTTTACTGATTTATTTAAAACGGCTTTGGGTTTAGTCCAAGCAATCTTTAAAATGTATCAAATTTATCCTGATTTAGTTTTTTCTAAAGGTGGTTTTGCCTCGGTCCCTGCCGTCTTAGCCGCTCGACTACTAGCCATTCCTATTTTTATCCATGAATCTGATTCTCACCCCGGTCGAGCCAATCTCTGGGCCGGAAAATTTGCCACCCGAGTAGCCTTGTCTTATGAATCGGCGATGCCGTATTTTCCTAAGGGAAAAATAGCTGTGACTGGCAATCCCTTACGCCGAGAAGTCTTGCAACCTAGTAAAATTGGAGCTTTTGAATTTCTAGATTTTGATCCTAAAATTCCAGTCATATTCATTGTCGGCGGTTCCCAAGGAGCAGTTAAAATTAATAACATTATTCTTGATCTCTTACCTCAATTAATTAATCGTTACCAAATTATTCATCAAACCGGAACGGCCAATTTTAAAGAAGTCCAACAGCTAGCTTCTAATTTACTAGCCAAAAATAGTTTAGCTAAACGTTACAAACCTTTTTCCTATCTTAATAATACCGCCATCAAGATGGCGGCGGGTTCGGCCTCTTTAATCATCTCTCGAGCTGGTTCATCAATTTTTGAAATTGCTTATTGGGGTATTCCGTCAATTATTATTCCCTTACCAGAATCTATTAGTCACGATCAGACTAAAAATGCTTTTACTTATGCCAAAAGTGGTTCCGCGATTGTGATCGAAGAAAATAATCTCCGACCCTCAATTTTATTGTCAGAAATTAACCGACTGTTTGATGAACCAGACACCATGGCCGAAATGAAAAAAGCTTGTCAGAACTTTGCCAAACCCGAGGCCGGACAGACTATTGCTCGAGAAATTTTAAATTTAGCCCTCAGTCATGAACGATAATAAAATTATTACTCGGATTGCCCCTAGCCCCACTGGCTTTTTTCATCTTGGAACCGCCCGAACGGCTTTATTTAATTTTTTATTTACTAAAGCCAAGGGTGGGACTTTTATTTTACGAATTGATGATACTGATCAAGAACGATCAAAATCAGAATACACTCAGGATATTTTAGATTCTCTGGCTTGGTTAGGTTTAAATTATGATGCCGTCTATCACCAATCAGATCGCACTAATCTTTATAAGCAAAAATTAGAAAGCCTCTTAGAAGCTAATAAAATCTATTGGTCAAAAGAAGAAGCAACTGAACCTGGGCAACGAGCCGAGGTCCTACGTTTTCGTAATCCAGGTCAGATTGTGCGGTTTAATGATTTAGTTCGTGGTCCAATTGAATTTGACACTAGCGAGCTCGGTGATTTTGTCGTGGCTAAAGATTTAGATACTCCACTTTATCATTTTGCTTCAGTGGTTGATGATTGTGATTTAGAAATTAGTCATATTATTCGAGGTGAAGATCATATTTCCAATACCCCCCGTCAAATTTTAATGATCGAAGCTTTAGGCGGAAAGATTCCCACTTACGCTCATTTACCAATGATTTTAGCCCCCGACAAAAGCAAACTCTCTAAACGTAAGCATGGAGAAATAGCGGCCATTAAGACTTACCAACAAACAGGTTATCTGGCTCCCGCCTTGATTAATTTTATAGCTTTATTAGGCTGGTCGCCTCAAAATAATGATAAACCTGAAGCTGATGAAATTTTAAGTCTTAGTGATTTAATTAAATTATTCGATTTAGAACGAGTCCAAAAAAGTAGTGCTATTTTCAATTTAGAAAAATTAGCTTGGTTTAACCATCAATATTTAAAAACTTTAAGTCCCGCTGAACTATTAACTCAAGCTGAAACTTTCTTGCCAGTTGAATTTAAAAATCAAAGCTATTATCAAACAGAAATTTTTGAAAAAGTTTTACCTTTATTAATTGAAAGAATCAAAACCTTAGCGGAAATAGGGGATATTGCCAAGGCTGGCGAACTAGACTATTTTTTCCAAGCCCCCCAATTTGAAAAAAGCCTACTTAAAACCACAGAATTTTTACCAGCCCTTAAAGATCTCCTAGATCAATTGACTGAGGCTGATTGGTCAGCCGAAAAAATCAAAAATCAA
>PCSX01000015.1:15481-15675 GCA_002772495.1 Candidatus Vogelbacteria bacterium CG22_combo_CG10-13_8_21_14_all_37_9
AGGGGAGGGGGGAGGTGTTATGGCCTCTACGCATATCTCTTTCGGGTAAAGACAAATCTCCAGATCCATTTACCCTCGCTGCACTCTTAGGAAAAGAAGAGACTTTAGCGCGTATTAATTATGCTCGTACCCTCGTATAAAGTCCCACTACTTACAAGTGTTATTGTACTACTCCTGCCGTTTGTTGTGGGTGC
>PCSX01000015.1:15740-15983 GCA_002772495.1 Candidatus Vogelbacteria bacterium CG22_combo_CG10-13_8_21_14_all_37_9
CCGAAATTAATGGATATAAAAAGCAGTTAGACAGTACGGGTAAAAAAATTAATACACTCTCTGGTGAGTTAAAACAACTGACCACAACCAGCAAAAAGCTGAAAGCAGATGTACAGCTTACTGAAGTTCGTATTGATACATCAAAACTTAAAATTGAGGAACTTTCGCACGATATTGTAAACAAAGAAGATTCCCTTGGACTTTCTCGTGAAGCACTTGCCTCCGTACTCCGTTCTACGGAAG
>PCSX01000007.1:0-3178 GCA_002772495.1 Candidatus Vogelbacteria bacterium CG22_combo_CG10-13_8_21_14_all_37_9
TGGATAAACTTCGTGGTTTAAAGGAGAACGTAATTATTGGTCGCCTGATTCCGGCAGGTACCGGGCTGGTTTCTTTAAGTAAAAAGGAGACTGAAGAAGCCTTAATTAATGCCAAAGACAATCCGGAGGACTAAATGGCCTCAACTGTAGAACAAATTAAAGCCCGGCTTTCTATTGTAGAGGTAGCTGGGTCATATCTAAAATTAGAAAAAGCGGGGGGTAATTTTCGCGCTCAGTGCCCTTTTCATAATGAAAAAACTCCCTCTTTTTTTGTTTCCCCTAGTCGCCAATCTTATCATTGTTTTGGTTGCAATCAGGGGGGTGATATTTTTACTTTTGTTCAAGAAATGGAAGGCGTAGATTTTTTAGGGTCTTTGAAAATTTTAGCCGAACGAGCGGGGGTAGAGATTTCTTATCAGAGTCAACCCGATAAAAATAAATTTGAACGACTATACACTTGCCTAGAAGCGGCCACTAAAATTTATGAAGCCGGTTTAGCCAAAGATTCAGCCGTCCAAAAATATTTACTTGATCGCGGAGTGTCAACAGAAAGTATTAAAAAATTCCGACTGGGTTTTGTTGCTGATTCTTGGCGTTTTCTTCATGATGAATTAATTCAACAAAAATTTACCCTTAATGAATTATTGACGACTGGTTTGGTGGTAGAAGGAGAAAGAAATAGTGGCACTAAAGGCAAAGTTTATTACGATCGTTTTCGGGGTCGAATTATGTTTCCTCTGGTTGACCCCGCTGGCCGAGTGATTGGATTTTCTGGTCGAATTTTTGGTAATAATAATCAAGTTGTCGCTAAATATCTTAATTCGCCTCAAACCGAATTATTTGATAAATCTCGATTTTTATTTGGTTATGATAAAGCTAAAATAGCGATTCGCCGAGCTGACCAAGTGGTTTTAGTGGAAGGACAGTTAGACTTGGTTTTGTCACATCAAGCTGGAGTCGAAAATACGGTTGCTGGTTCGGGAACCGCTTTGACTATCGAACAATTAACCTTACTCTCTCGTTTAACTAAAAATTTGGTGATGGCTTATGATTATGATTTAGCTGGTTTGAAAGCTTCTCGCCGAGCGATTAATCTAGCTCAGGCTTCTGGTTTTTCGATTAAAATTGCTAAATTACCTAGTGGTAGTGACCCAGCTGATTTAATTAAACAAGATCCGACCAAATGGCAACAAGCTATCACTCGGGCTAAACATCACATTGATTTTTTATTAGACGCTTTGGTTGAAGAAGGTTATCAGGGTTTGGATTTAAATCGAGCGATTAATCAAGACGTTTTACCAGCTGTTAAACAATTAGCTAAAAAAATGGAACAAGCTCATTTTATTACTAAAATTTCTGCGATTTTAAATATTGAAGAAACAGCGATTTGGTCGGATTTAAATAATTTAACTGATTCTGATGAATTAACCGAGACTATTTCTACTACTCCCACCTTAGCTCCGGTTTTACCTAGTCGTGGAAAACTAATTCTAGATCGGTTGTTTGGTTTAATTTTTTGGCTCAATAGTCAAACAGAGATTAATTTAAAAGCCGTTGATCCGGAGACTAAATTGAAAGAGATTTTAGGTCCTGAAACGTATCAAGTGGAAAGTGAAGTGCGAATTAAGGATCGTGAAAAATTAATCATGGAAACAGAACATTTTTATTTGGGAGCTGAAGCTTTAGATCAGACGATTATTGAACTTTTAGATAATCTGCGTTTGGAACATCTACGACAAGCCCTCAAGGAAGCCTTGGCCGAGCTCCGTCAAGCCGAATTAGCCAAAGATCCTTCCCGCCTTGAACAATGTCTCAAAAAGTGCCAAGCTATTACTCAGGAATTAAATATTTTAAAAAAATAATCCTATGAAGAAAAAGACCAGTTCTAAAGCTAAGTCAGCCAAAGTAAAAACAGCTAAAAAGACTACTAAAAAAGTAGTCTCTAAAAAGAAAAAAATTAGCTCTAAATCCAAGCCTAAAAAAATCGTCACGAAGAAAACTAAAGCTCATAAACCCACTAAAAAAATAGCCAAACCAAAAATTCGGGGGAGAGCTATCTCTCGAGGTCTACATGCTAATCAGCCGAAAACTAAATTTGAGATGGAGAATCGGTCCAAGATTTTGGTCTCTAAAGGCCGGCAACGAGGTTTTATTACTTATTCAGAATTACTGAAAGAGTTTCCTAATATTGAAACTGATTTAAATTTTTTAGAAGATTTATATAATAAATTAGATGAAGCGGGAGTGGATGTGTTGGAGGAAGGTAATTTACTTGATGATAATTTTTCGGAAATTGAAACTAAATCACGTTTAGGTAAACCGGGAGACCGAGCCCTTGATTCCGTCCAAATGTACCTGAAGGAAATTGGTAAACATAAATTATTGATTGCTTCCGAAGAAAAAGATTTAGCTAAAAGAATTTTAGAGGGTGATGAAGAGGCGCGAAAAGGTTTAGCTAATGCCAACTTACGTTTAGTAGTTTCGATTGCTAAAAAATATATTGGTCGCTCTTCAGACTTAACTTTACTGGATTTAATTCAAGAGGGAAATATTGGTCTGTTTAAGGCAGTGGAAAAATTTGATTGGCGTCGCGGTTACAAATTTTCTACTTATGCTACTTGGTGGATTAGACAAGCAGTGACCAGAGCCTTAGCGGATCAATCTCGGACTATTCGGATTCCGGTTCATATGGTGGAGACGATTGCTAAATACAAACAAATTTATCGTCGCTTGTCCCAAGATTTAGGCCGAGAACCATTACCTCAAGAAATCGCTACTGAAATGGGAGTGGAGGTGGAAAAAATTCATACTATTGAAAAGATCGATCAAAGTACGGCTTCACTTGATAAATCAACTGATGATGATGATGATAAATCAACTTTGGGTGAATTTATTTCTGATGATAAGATTGCCCCACCTGATCAAGAAGTTTCTAGACGAATTTTGCGGGATCAAATTGAAGAAATTTTATCTGATCTCTCACTTAAAGAACGAAAGATTTTAGAAATGCGACACGGTCTGACTGATGGTGTGATGCGGACTTTAGAAGAGGTAGGAAAAGAATTTGGGGTGACTCGAGAGCGAATTCGTCAAATTGAAGCTAAGGCTCATGAAAAAATTCGTCAACACGACAAAGCTAATCGACTTTTAGGTTACCAATAGTTTTATATAAAAAAAG
>PCSX01000007.1:3208-7902 GCA_002772495.1 Candidatus Vogelbacteria bacterium CG22_combo_CG10-13_8_21_14_all_37_9
TTTTATTGAAGTTTAAGTCTTACTCCAATCCAGCCGTAATTAAGGAGCGAAATTCTGGATATTTAACAAATCCCCCTAATGGTGTTTTGCCAGTTTTAGTGATCACTACCGAGAAAGGTGTTCCTTGAGCACCTATTTTTTCAGCTTCAACGACAGAAGACCCGATTTTATTGGCATATTTATTGGAGTCAAGACAATTTTGGAAAGCCTCAGTATTAATCCCCACCATTTTCGCTAAGGCCGGTAGGCGCTCAAGTTCTAAACCATTATTGGATGGTGTTTCGGCAAATAACTTATCTAAGAAGAGCCAAAACTTATCATTACCGCCAATTTCCGCTATACATTCAGCCGCTTGAGCTTCGGTACGAGCTTTAGAGTGAAGACTATCAATTGGGAAATGACGGAAGACAATGGCTAACTGACCACTTGGTCCAAATTCTTCATAAGCCTTCATTAATTCAAAGTGAAAAAATTTACAATAAGGACATTCCAAATCTGAATAAACGACAATTTTAACTGGAGCGGATAGACTGCCTTTGATATGATCACTAGCTGAAATTGCTGACATGGAGTCAAGATCGTTGGTATTATTGACTGTTTCTGTTTGATTTAAATTGAGATTAACCTGGCTAATCTCGGCGGTTTCATTTTTAGTCCATAAATTGGCTCCTAATAGTAAAGCGATGGCGATTAAAACGACTATAGTAAGATAAAGTTGTTCTTTTTTCATTAGGATTAAGGCTAAATTTTAATAAGTTTAATTATAATCGAAAAAGGCTATTTAGTCGAATTTATATTCGGTCTAAATTAGAGCGGAGTGCTGGTACTAGTTTTATCATTATCAACATCAAGTTGATCTATTTTTGTGTCTATATTGGGAGCTTGAAACAAAATTGGTAATTGGATGATTCGATTTTGACTTGCCAAACCAGAGGGGTTAGCTTTTTCTAATACTATAAAACCCATTTTAGCCCTTGGTTTTTTAAAATTGAGGGTGATATTAAAAGGTACAAATTCGACTGTTAAAGCGGAACTTTTTGTTTTAGCGGTGCCAGTAGCAATGATTTGTTCTTCTGCATCAAGTAAACGAACTTCAAATTGTTGTTCAAAAAACCAGAACCCGCGAGCTTCTCCTTGAAGGGTGAGGGGACTAGTCACTGGTCGAGATAAATCAGGACTGAAAACAACTGGATCGGTGTTGAGAGCTTTTTCATCAACAATTTCTGTATAGCTTTTGCCATCCGCCCCTTGGCAAACTCGAGGATAAGTTTCAATGATTGGTCGACCAGCTTTTTGACAGCTTAAAAAATCAGCTATTTTTGCTTGGTCATTTTTACTTGGTAAATGCCAAATTATCCATAAACTAGCACCAAGAATAATTAAGAGGGCAATAATTTTTTTCATTTTTTTAACTGATATTGGAACCATTCGGAACGACTCTATCTGGTCTCAATAGGACGGCTTCTCCATTTTCTCCATGAGCGGCTAAAACCATTCCTTGGCTTTCGAGACCCAATAAAATTCGTGGCTCTAAATTAACAATAATCGTAATTTGTTGTCCGACTAAGCTCTCTGGCTCATAAGCTTTACCAATTCCAGCAATGATCTGTCTTTTTTCTGTTTCTAAATCGAGCTCTAGTTTTAAGAGTTTATCAGAACCATCAACGCGTTCAGCACTAAGGACAGTAGCGACTCGAAGGTCGGATTCTTTGAATTGATCGTAAGAAATCATAGTTAATTTAAAATGTAAAAATAAAAATGGAAAATGATAGATAAAAATTTTAAATTTGGATTAAACTTACTAACTTAAAAACTAATAGACTTACCAACCTTTATTTTTCCTTGCCTCAATATTTCCATCCTAGCATCTTTGTCGATTTTGACTAATGTGGAGGGCTTCGATTTTATCCGTCCAACTTGGTAAAAATCGATTTGGTGGCCAAAATAGGCTCGAGCTTCAGTGATGGTCTTGGCTGGCGGGAAGCCTTCTGGATTGGCACTAGGAGCCACGAGAGGGCCAGTAGCAATGAGTAGTTCTCGAAGAGCCTTAGGGTAGGGTAGACGGAAAGCTAAGGTTTTAGTGTCCCGATGGAGGTAAGAGAATTTTGCTTGGGAACAGGGGAGAATTACTGATACTGGTCCGGGCCAAAGTGTCGCTAAAAGCGACCTTTGGCCTGGTGTCAATTTCACCCCAAACAAATCCAAATCGCTTTCTTGGCCAATTAAAATAATTAAAGGCTTGGTCGGAGTTCGCTTTCGGATTTGATAAATTAGTTTAACCGTTTTTGGTTTTAAAGCCGAACCAATTAGACCATAAAGAGTGTCCGTCGGAAACAGTCCAATTCCCCCAGATTTTAGGATTTTGATTATTGGGTTATTTATTTTTTCCATATATACTTTTATTAAATAAATTGTGGACCTAGCGAGAATCGAACTCGCGCCTCTACAATGCGAATGTAGCGTCGTACCACTAGACTATAGGCCCCTTATGGGTTCGATTCTATCTCAAAAAATCGCTTCTGCCAATTTTTTTGATGTTGACTATATGTTTAATATCATAGAAGTCCTCACCCCAACAAACTTGAGAATGTAAGGATGATTGATGTATAATTTAAGAATGACAAAGATAAAAACTTCTAAACAGCTCGAGCGTCATCTCAAGGGTTTATCCAATCATTATCGGATTGAAATTTTACTAGTTGTTTCAGATAATGCGAGCATTACTCTTGAAGCTATCGCTGAGGAGATTAATGCTAATCCTAAAACTATTGGAGAACATACTAGACGTCTTTATTTAGCAGGTTTACTTCAGAAAAAATATCGAGGGAAATTTGTTGAACATACCTTATCACCCTACGGAAAAATTTTTGTTAATTTTTTAAAATCTTTTCGCCGTCTCTAATAACATACCTACAAACTTGAGTTTGTAGGTATGTTATTAGAGAAAAAAGAGTTGGTTATTTTTTATTTTCTTTTTGAAACAAATAATTGAGATAAATGGTTACTAGGACCAAAATTAGAGTCAAAATTGAAGCGTAAATAAATTTAGCCCAAATGGTGTCTTTACTTAAAATAAAGATGCTATCGATCGAAGATTTAATGGCTTCATTCCAAGCTAAACCGGCCACCAAACTAAAAGCGGCGGTGATATAGCCGATAGTTTGCGTTTTGATTTTATCTTGTAATTCCTGTTTAAAATCTTTAGGGGGAATCGGTGATTCGATTTTTACTTCGGCTTTTTTTCTAGGCATTACTTATTTTTAGCACAATTTTTGGTAACTGACAAGTATCTAGAGTTGAGAGGCTAGAGTTTGAGCCTTGTCTAAATCTTGGCGAATTTGTTTTAAAGCGTCGGTCCAAAAATCGGCCTGGCTGATATCTAAACCGAGATTAAGGAATAATTGTTGAGGTGAAGCCGAAGAGCCCGCGGCCAAAAAAGTTTTAACGTCTGGAATGAATTTTTTATCCGCTCTGATTTTTCGTTGCAGATTTTTAGAAATCAACAAGCCACTAGCGTAAGAATAGACATAAAAGAAACGGCGGAAGTGACTCCAGTGAATCCACCAATTTTCGGTCCCAGTTCCCATTTCGACACTCGGTCCTAAATAGGCGCTCATATGAGTGTGAAATAATTCGCCAATTCGAGTGGCTGGCAGGAAACCAATTTGGCGAAATTCTTGGTGAAGAGCTTGTTCAAAACGATAAGCGGCGGTCTGGCGGAAAATTGAAGAAATGTCATCGTTCAATTTTTCCATCAATAAAGTTAACTGTTCTCTAGGGCTAGCTTTTGTGCCAAGTTCTTCCAAAACAAAATCTTCCATTAGAGTGCTAGCGACTTCGGCGGTAGAAGTAGGGGAGCTAAAATCTAGAGCGTGGCACTTTTGACGCATCAATTCATTATTGATGCCATGACCAACTTCGTGAGCCAGAGTTAAAACATCTCGTAATTGACCAGTGTGATTGAGCAGGATATAGGTTGGTAAGGTTTTTAATTCATGAGCGCAGAAAGCGCCACTAGCTTTACCTTTTTTAGGGGTGGCATCAATTTGACCATTCTGCAGAAAAGACTCAAAAATGCTGGAAAATTCGGGATCTAAGTTTTTTAAAACTTTCCCAACTAAATTGCAAGCTTGATCAAAGTCATAAGTTTTATCTGTTTGACCACAAGAAAGATTTCGTTCGTGATAGGCTAGTTTTTTAACTCCCAATAATTTAGCTTTTAAAGCGTAATATTCGTGAGCGATGGGAAAAGCCGACTCGACACTAGCGAGCATCGCGTCAACAACCTTAGTTTCAATGTCATCACCACTGAGACGCAATTCATCAGGCCGACTGACTTGGCGTAATTGATCTTGATTTTTCTTGTATTCTAAAATGGAATTTAATTCGGCTTCGGCTAATTCAATTTTGTCACTTAAAATTTGGTCGAAAACTTGAGCTCCCTCGTCACGAATTTTTTTGTCTGAATTACTCATCAGGCTCATCAATTCGGCTAAATTTTTATTTTGGCCAGCGACCAGACGCTCTTCTTTAGCCAACGAATTTTCGGTCAGATTAATCCAATTACTGTAAGCGGGACCAGATTGAAGAGTAATAATTTTTTCTTCCGCCTCACTCAACATGAATTTATGTTCGGCAAACAGTCGCTCCAACCAATGTTTGTACACAATCAAATCGGGATGATTTAAAAACTC
>PCSX01000007.1:7921-8980 GCA_002772495.1 Candidatus Vogelbacteria bacterium CG22_combo_CG10-13_8_21_14_all_37_9
ACTCCGGCTAAGCGCAGGGGGAAAAATTGTAACTTATTAACTAAATTTTGAACTTGATCTTGGACTTTAGCTAGATGACCTTTAATAATCGGATCGTTTTGGTTTAATTCTGATTGAAGCCAAAAATAATAGGCTCGGGCAGTATCAAAACCAAACTGTTCCATCAATCGGGTGTAATGGTCAAGGGTTTCTTTTAAAATTTGAGGGTTATTGAGCCAGTCGTCTCGTTCTCGCCAATGACGTTCAAACAGCTCTATTTCCGTAACCGCCCGTTTCTCCGTTTCGACCAATTTAGGGTCGTCAGGGCCTTTAAAAAGAAGGTCTAAATTCCAATCAGTCTTTATTTTCATAGTAGCAACATTGTAGCAGAGTGGTCTATTATTTCAAAAATTATTACCTTGGCAAGCTAGAGTAAATTTGTTAGACTCTAGTTTAGTTAAAGAGGCCGAGAGTTCCTTGAAAATTTTATTCCGCGGCCAGCCTCGTCTAGCGAGTCTAGGCGGGTAGCGAATTAGGATATTTGTTATATTATAATAATGGCTTTTGTCTATATATTGAAAAGTAAAGTGTATCAAAAGAGTTATGTAGGTAGCACGACTGATCTAAATAGGCGTCTCGTAGAGCATAATTCAGGTAAACATTATTTTACTAAGAGATATATGCCATGGGAGATTATATACTCTGAAGAGTTTAGTAATCTCTCTGAAGCAAGAAGTCGTGAAAAATATTTTAAAACATCTGCTGGTCGTAGGTATATGAAAAAAACATATTTATTCCGCGGTAGCTCATCCGCCAGCTGGCGGAGTAGAATCGGTCTCCTGTGTGTTATAATTTATCGATGTTCGTTGTTTACGCTTTATACAATCCTAAGCATAAGAAGTTGTATATAGGTCAAACAAGGGATATCGATCTTCGTCTGAAACAACATGAAGGGAAGATATTCCAAAACAGTTTTACCTCTAGATTTGATGGCGATTGGATTCTTTTATATAAAGAAGAACAACCTAACCGATCAAATGCTTTAATTAGAGAAAAGCAATTAAAGAGTTATAGAGGACG
>PCSX01000021.1 GCA_002772495.1 Candidatus Vogelbacteria bacterium CG22_combo_CG10-13_8_21_14_all_37_9
CAAAATACAAAATCAAAGTTAAAAGTGAAAATTAAATGCGAGAAAAAATTAAAAATTTAAATCAAGAGAAAAAAGGGGACATTCCATCTGGGTTTTTTCTTCGCTCTAGTCGCAACAACCAAGCTGGTTATCTATTGGTTTCGGTTTTAGTTTTTGGTTCAATTGGAGTAATGATGTTGTCGGCTGTGATTGGCTGGCTCGCCACTTCTTGGAAAGTGACTCGTCAATTAACTAACCGTGAACAAGCTTTGCAGATAGCCGAAGCGGGCGTTGATTATTATCGTTGGCATTTGGCTCATGCTAAGCAAGATTTCCAAGATGGTACCGCTACTTCTGGTCCTTATATTCATCAGTTTTATAATTCTGTCGGTCAAAACATTGGTTATTATCAATTGAGTATTACACCGCCAATTGTTGGTTCAACTATTGTGACGCTAGTTTCTCGGGGTTATGTAGCTTCCACGAGTCTTAATCGAGCGATTGAAGTTAAATTTGCCATTCCTTCTTTAGCTAAATACGCAGTGGCGGCTAATGATAATATGCGTTTTGGTTCTGGGACACTCACAGTGGGACCAATTCATGCTAATGGTGGAATTCATTTCGATGGTTTAGCCGAAAATTTAGTTACTAGTGCTAAAGATAAATACATTGATCCTGATTATTGGGGATCTTATCAATTTGGAGTTTACACCAAATTAGCACCGGCTGATCCTAATCCACCTAGTCCAGTCCCGAGTCGAACTGATGTTTTTGTCTCTGGTCGACAATTTCCGGTCCCGGCTTTAGATTTTTCTGGTTTTACGGCTGATTTAGCTCAAATCAAGACTGATGCTCAGTCAGCGGGGCGCTATTTCGGCTCCTCGGGTTCTGGTAATTATGGCTATAATCTTGTTTTAAAAACAAATAATACTTTTGATCTTTATAAGGTTAGTTCTCTCCAATCACCAAATAAAAATTGTGATTCAGCTAATCAAAGTGGTTGGGGCACTTGGTCAATTAAAAACCAGATTTTCGTCGCTAATTATAGTTTTCCAGCTAATGGTTTAATTTTCTTAGAAGATCACGCTTGGGTGGAAGGACAAATTAATCAGGCTCGTTTGACGATTGCGGTGGGTGCTTTTCCAGAGAGCAGTAATACTTATAAAAGTATTACTATTAATAAAGATGTTTTCTATACTAATTATGATGGTCGAGATGTTCTCGCTTTAATTGCTCAAAATAATGTTAATGTTGGGCAATTAAGTAATAATGTTTTAGAAATTGATGCCTCTTTGGTAGCGAAAAATGGTCGAGTCGGACGTTATTATTATGAATCAGCTTGTACTAGTTCTAGTCGGAGCACTTTAAATCTCTATGGGATGATCGCCACCAATTTGCGTTATGGTTTTGCTTACACTAATGGCACTGGTTATAGCACTCGCAACCTGACTTATGATGGCAATTTACTTTATGGTCCGCCTCCTTCTTTTCCTTTGACCGCCGATAATTACACCGTCATTTCTTGGCGGGAGATACCTTAAAAATTTAAAATTAAAAATTAAAAATTAAAAATTACAGATTAGAATTCAAAATTACCTGATTTTTTAGTTGTTATTTTACAGTTTGATTTTTGCATTTTACATTCTTTCCGCCACTATAATTTAAAATGCAAAATTAAAAATTGGGGATTAGAATTTAAAATTAACCGATTTTTTTAATTGTTATTTTACAGTTTGATTTCCCCATTTTACCTAGGATTCTCCTAGGTAAAATGGGGTGTATTCGTTTAAAGCTAATTTTGTAGTAAACCCGGTAGTAGATTTTGGCGTTTAAGTTATCTTTAAGTTTTTTGAGGAGTGGCGCCAAAATTCACTACGGGGTAAAATGAAAGAATGAAAAAACTAATTGTTGGTAACTGGAAACTTAATCCGACTAATTTAGCTGAAGCTAAGAAGATTCAGACTAAGATTCGGCAAAAAGTGACTGGTTTAAGAAATGTTAAAGTTGTGATTTGCCCGCCGACTGCTTATTTATCGGCTCTATCTTTAGGTCGGAGTAATTCCATTTTTAGTCTCGGGGCGCAAGAGGTATTTTGGAAAGAAGCGGGACCTTACACTGGGCAAACCTCACCCTTAATTTTAAAAGACCTAAATGTGTCTTTTGTTATTATTGGTCACTCCGAACAGCGTGATTTGGGTGAAAATGATGAACAAATTAATTTAAAGTTACGAGTAGTTTTGGATTATGGTTTACGACCAATTTTGTGTGTGGGTGAAAAAGAGCGTGATGATAGTGGTTATTATTTAGCTCAAATTAAACGACAGTTAGAAGATGGCTTGGAAAAAGTATCTAAAAAAATGGTTAAACAATTAGTAATTGCTTACGAGCCAGTGTGGGCGATTGGCCAAGATCAAAGAAAAGCGGAAACACCAACCAGTTTTCTCCAACACGCTTTATTTATTCGTAAAACCTTGAGTAGTCTTTTTGGTCCTGCAGAGGCTCAAAAAATTCCGATTTTATATGGCGGTTCAGTAACAATCAAAAACGCTGAAGGTTTTTTGACTCAAGGACAGGCCGATGGCCTCTTAGTTGGTCGAGAATCTTTAATTATTCCTAATTTTGTGGCTTTAGCTAAATTAGCCAACCAAATTAAATAATTATGAAATATTTAACGACTCTGACTAAAAAAGATTTAATTGGTAAAAGAGTTTTAGTGCGAGTGGATTACAATGTGCCGATTCGAAAAAATAAAGTGACCGAAGCTTTTCGGATTGACGAAAGTTTAGCGACCATTAAATTTTTATTGAAAAATGGCGCCCGAGTCATTCTTATTTCTCATTTAGGTTCTGATGGTAAAGCGAGTTTAGCGCCAGTGGCCAAATATCTAGCGACTAAAAAATTACCAGTTAAATTACTAAAAGATTTTAAGGCGGTTCAAAAATCGACTAGCCCACTTATTTTACTGGAAAATATTCGTCGTTTTGAAGGTGAATTAAATAATAGTCCGATTTTAGCTAAGCAATTAGCTTCTTTAGCTGATCTATTTGTTAATGATGCTTTTTCGGTTTCTCATCGTTTGCAAGCTTCTGTCGTTGGAGTGCCAAAATTTTTACCTAGTTTTGTCGGTCTGGCTCTAGAGCGAGAAGTTGATGAGCTGGTTTCTTTAGTCAAACCGGCTGGACCTTTAGTGTTAGTGATTGGGGGAGTAAAATTTTCGACTAAATTACCATTATTGCAAAAATTTTTAAATAAAGCGGAATTTATTTGTGTTGGTGGAGCCTTGGCGAATACTTTGTTGTCGGCTCGGGGGATTGCGATTGGGATATCGGTGACCGAAAAATTAACTCCTAATTTAATTAAATTGGCCAAAAATCGCAAAATTATTTTACCGATTGATGCAGTTGTCCAGACTGGTAAAAAAATCGCTGTCAAAAATATTAATTATTTAAATCCTAATGACAAAATTGTTGATATTGGTCCGATGACGGTCAAACTTTTTACGGCCGAGTTATTAGATACTAGAATTATTTTATGGAACGGTCCGCTCGGTCTAACTAATAATGGTTTTTCGGCAGGGACGATTGGCTTAGCGAAAGCATTACCTAAAAAATCTTTCTCAGTTTTAGGGGGCGGTGATTCTCTAGCCGTTCTTCGTCAAGCTAAATTGTTAACTAAATTTTCTTTTGTTTCGACTGGTGGTGGAGCCTTACTTGATTATCTAGTTCACGGGACCTTACCAGGCTTAAAAGCTCTAAGATAGAGTTTAAGGGGGCTATCAAAAAGATTGTGTTATAATCCCTGTGATGACTAAAACTTGGTCTAAAATCAAAATTGCTGACAACTTAGGGCTTAAAAAATCTTTTAAGGATTATCCGGCAATCCTTCAAACTTTATTATTGAGACGAGGTTTGATCACTAAAAAATCAGCTGAACAATTTTTGAAGCCGAATTATGAACGTGATCTTCATGATCCTTTTTTGTTGGCCGATATGAATCTGGCTGTGGAAAGAATTCTCTTGGCGATTAGTCGGCAAGAGAAAATTGTTATTTTTGGTGATTATGATGCTGATGGGGTTCCTGGTTCAGCTGTTTTAGCAACTTTTTTTAGAAAAATTGCTTTTACTAATTATGAAGTTTATATTCCTGATCGTCACAATGAAACTTATGGTCTAAATGAAGAGGCGATTCGTAAATTGGCCGAAGGGGGAGTGAAATTAATTATTACGGTCGATTGCGGTATTACTGATGTGGCGGAAGTCGCTTTGGCGGATCGTTTAGGTATTGAGGTGATTATTACTGACCACCATTTGATACCAGAAAAAATGCCTCAAGCTCTAGCGGTCCTTGATGCTAAACGAGCTGATGATCAATACCCATTTAAAATGTTAGCAGGTGGAGCCGTGGCTTTTAAATTGGTTCAGGCTTTATTGAAAAAGGGTCAATTTGATATAGCTGAAGGCTGGGAAAAATGGCTTCTTGATTTGGTGGCCATTTCGACCATCACTGATATGGTGCCTCTCGTGGGTGAAAATCGGACCCTCGCTTTTTATGGTTTGAAAGTTTTGCGTCAGACTCGTCGCTTGGGTTTAATTGCTTTATTTTCGGTCGCTAAAGTAAATCTATTAGAAACGACCGAAGATGATATTGGTTTTATGATTGGTCCGCGGATTAATTCGGCCAGTCGTATGTCACACGCTTCAGAAGCTTATGAATTGTTGATGACCGAAGACCCAGCTTTGGCTCGAACTCTCTCTGATCATTTGGAAAAGAAAAATAAAGACCGTCGAGCTTTAGTC
This sequence comes from Candidatus Vogelbacteria bacterium CG22_combo_CG10-13_8_21_14_all_37_9, assembly GCA_002772495.1. Classification (GTDB taxonomy): domain Bacteria; phylum Patescibacteriota; class Minisyncoccia; order Phycocordibacterales; family XYD1-FULL-46-19; genus 21-14-all-37-9. The sequence goes on from PCSX01000021.1 coordinate 4,776, forward strand.
GAGCGGATTATTCAAGAAGTGGATAATGAATATTCTGGTCGAGAATTACCAGCGATTATTGTCGCCGGTAATCCGGGTTGGAGCTTGGGGGTGCTAGGTTTGAGTGCCTCTCGTTTAGTGGAAAAATATGCTCGACCAGTTTTTTTATGGGCTAAAAATGATAATGGTGAAATCAAAGGTTCTTGTCGTTCCGATGGTTCGGTTAATCTGGTGGAATTAATGAATTGTTTAGGCCCAGATTTTTTTAACAGTGTCGGTGGTCATATCATGGCGGCTGGTTTTTCGATGTCGGCAGATCGAGAAATTAAGTTTGCTGAAAAATTGTTAACGGCTTTTGATACCTTAACTAAAAAAGACACTGAACAAGATTTGATTTATGATGCCGACTTAAATTTAACGGATATAAATCAAGATTTTTTTGCTACGATTGATCAACTAGCTCCTTTTGGAATTGATAATCCGAAACCAGTATTTTTATTTTCTAATCTTAAAATTGAAGAAGCAAAAAGTTTTGGTAATGGTGGCCTTCATTTGGAATTGAAATTTCGCTCTGCTCTTGGTCGGCTAATTCCCGCGATTGGTTTTTTTGTCTGTTTACCAAACTTCTTTAGTGAAAAGTTTAATGGTCGAGAAGGTCATAAATTTTCGGCAGTAGTTCTTGATCCGGGTTCTCGGGTTGATCTTTTAGCGTCGCTTGAAAAATCTTCTTTTCGTGGTCAATCGGAATTGCGTTTACGAATTGTTGATCTTCGCCAACCGGAGTAAGGAGATAAGTTTTAGAGTCTTATACAAGTAAATTAAAAATGTAAAAATCAAAATGGAAAATGACAATGGAAAATAAAAAATTGTTTCTTTCCCTTTAGTTTCATTATCTTGGATGTCAGAATTTTAGATATTTCATCGAGCTTTACCCGAAGATCCCTAGCTAATTTCTGAAAAAATCCTTTTTAAATTTTAATCTGTCATTTTCCATTTTGATTTTTTAATTTTGATTTAAGTTTATTTTCTCGCCAATCCTAAAAAACTTGTTAAAATAGGCTTATGTTTACTAATATTAAATACATTATCTATACTGATGGCGGTTCACGAGGCAATCCTGGTCGGGCTGGTTGTGGAGTTGTCGTGACTGATGCCAATAATCAAATTTTGAAAAAAGCGACCAAAAGTTTGGGTTTAGCTACTAATAATGAAGCTGAATATCAAGCCGTGATTTTGGGTTTAGACACACTTAAAAAAATGTTAGGGTCGAGTAAATTAGCGACCGCCGAAATTGAAGTTCGAATGGATAGTCAGTTGGTGGCTAGTCAATTAGCCGGACTTTACCAAATCAAAGAAGAAACTCTTTTCCCGTTTTTTATTAAAATTTGGAATCTACAAGTTAAAGATTTTCCTAAAATTAAGTTTACTTATATTCCCCGGGCTGAAAATTCATTGGCGGATGCTTTGGCTAATCAAGCGATGGACGAGGGTAAACAGGGTCGATTATTAAAGATTTAAGCGCCGACTTGGCGCTTTTTTAGTGATGATTTTTGCTCGGCACATTTTCTTTTTTAGTTTAACGGGAATTTTATTTGGTTTGGCGGTGACTAATTGGCACTCGGTTAATTTGGCTTTGGGTTTAACTTTATTTTTTCTTGGCTTAGCTCTTTTTGGTCTCGGTTTTTATTATCAAAAATCAAAATGGTTATTTTTATTGAGCGCTTTACTTGGAGGCTTAATTTTTGGCTTCTGGCGGAGTAGTCTCTTGGTTAGTTTGGATTATACTCGTTGTGATATTGGTGAAATTACTTTACAGGGACAAGTTAAGAGTGAATCTACGGATGGTGATTTTTATCAGCGTTTAAATTTTCAAGCTGATCAGTGGTCGGAAAAAATATTAGTCTCTTTACCAAGAGATCAGGAATTTAAGTATGGTGATCGTCTTATTATTAGTGGTCTTTTGCGTCGACCCAGTAATTTTATGACTGATCAAGGGCGAGAATTTGATTATCAGCGTTATTTAGCCAAAGATAATGTTCTTTGTTTATTGACGGCTAAACAAGTTCAGAAAATTGATGATGGCAATAATCTGGTAACTCCGTTTTTTAAATTGAAAACTAATTTTTTATTAGCAATTAGTCGAGCTCTGCCTGAGCCGGAAAGTACTTTGTTGGGCGGGCTAGTTTTAGGGGCTAAAAGTGGTTTGGATCAAGATTTGAAACAAGCTTACACTAAGGTTGGTTTGTCTCATATTTTAGTTTTATCAGGTTATAATATTTCACTGGTGGCAGCCGCTTTAACTGGGGTCAGTTTAATTTTTGGTTCAGTTCTATCTTTTATTTTTACTACTTTAGGTTTAGCTATTTTTGTTTTTGTGTCTGGTGGGGGAGCGGCGGCGGTCCGAGCCGGTATTATGGGTGTGATTGCCGTCCTGGCTCGTTCTCTTGGTCGACCAAATAAGGCTGGTCTAGTCCTACTTTTGACGGCCACGATTATGGTCTTGCTTAATCCGCGCTTACTTAATTTTGATTTAGGTTTTCAATTATCTTTTTTGGCCACAATGGGGATTGTCTATGGCCCAGCCATGTTTAAACCGCGGGTTGAAAGAATTTTAAAATCTAATTTCTGGTCGGAAACTCTTGTCACCACTTTAGGCGCTTTAGTTTTTACTTGGCCTTGGTTGGCTTACGCCACTGGTCAGGTTTCTTTAGTGGCTTTACCAGCTAATTTACTGGTGGTACCACTGGTCTCACCACTAATGTGGGCTGGTCTAGCCTTGGGAGCGCTTGGGCTAGTCTCTTCTTTTTTGGCTCTGCTTTTCGCTTGGCCAATTCATTTAGTTTTAAGTTTGCAAATTTATTTGGTTTGGTTTTTTGCCGCTTGGCCTCTAGCTGAAATTAGTCTGGGACAATTTTCTTTCCTGTGGTTATTAATTTTTTATGGCCCGATTATTTATTGGGCTATTCGAGCAAACAAAAAGTCGAATCAATTGGCCAGAGCGATTAAATAACCATATACTAAAATCAATGCCGAGGATTAATTGGAAAATTTGGCGCTGGTACTTACTGCTAATCTTTATTTTTATGACGACTATTTTATGGTCGCTCATTTGGGTCAAAAAACCGACAAATTATTTACAAATATCTTATCTCGATATTGGTCAGGGTGATGCTATTTTGATTGACACTCCCCATCATCGTCAACTATTGATTGATACTGGCCCTAATCGTCGCCTGCTAACTTCCCTGTCTTCAGTTTTACCTTTTTTTGATCGTTCGCTTGATTTAGCTTTAATCACTCATCAAGATTTGGATCATCGAGGGGGATTGAAAGATTTAATTAAAAATTATCAGGTTGATTATGAAGTGGCTTCTGATAAAAATGTCGCTTTACCAGACTTAGCTTTTATTCCAATTTATCGGGGAACCAAAATTGATTTAGGGGACGGGGTAATTTTTGAAATTTTGTCACCTTCGGCTAGGGAAGTAGAAAATTTAGCCAGTAACGATGGTTCAGTGACTGGAATTTTAAGTTATGGTCAGACTAAATTTTTATTTACGGCCGATCTACCCTCGTCTCGGGAACGTTATTTAGTTAATCAATTTGGGTCCAAACTTAAAGTTGATGTTTTAAAAGTGTCCCATCATGGCTCAAAAGGTTCTTCGGACTTAGGCTTTTTACAGGTGGTAAAACCGACTTATGCTGTGATTTCGGCTGGTCAAAATAATCGTTATGGTCATCCGACCACGGAGACCCTTGATCGAATCAAGAGTGTCGGCGCGGAAATTCTCCGAACCGATCAATCGGGAACAATCCAATTTCGAACTGATGGTCAGGAATTAAGTTTTTCTAGCGCCAAGTAGGGTCAGACCCTACTTTGGATTGGATCAAGTTAAAACTCCCGCCCTATGGAGTAGTTCGCTATACTCTATAGGGCGGGAGTTTTAGATTAAAAAATTAATCGATGATTTTGACTTGGAGATTTTTTCCAGCTTTAAGACAGCGAGTACAGATTTTTAGGCGTGAGCCGTCAGTTAATTTGGCCCATTGCAAATTAGGCTGTTTACGCTGTTTAGGAATCGGATTATATTTAGTCGCTCGGACGCGGTTACTATAACCACCGACCATTTGACTACCT
>PCSX01000002.1 GCA_002772495.1 Candidatus Vogelbacteria bacterium CG22_combo_CG10-13_8_21_14_all_37_9
AAAATAGAAATACTCCAAATCATCTCTTATTTCCACTACCCAAAAATTCATAAAATACGAATTCTTACTTAACCCGTTACCTGCCCGCCCTCCCGATAGTCGGGCATTCGCTCCATAGAGCAGATTAGCCTAAAAAATTTACCTGAACACCTTGACGATAACATTTTTAAAAGCTCTAAACAACTTCAACTGAATCCTCTATCCTTTTAAAAGTCATCCCTACAAACTCAAGTTTGTAGGGATGACTTTTGAGATATAATTTAGTTAAATTTTTATCTTTAATTTTTAATTTTAAACTTTTAATTTTTAACGTTTCTGCCACTCCTTTTCCTGACGACACAATAATTTCTCCTTATCCTCCGGATGGGCCATCACTTCTTCTACGACTTTTTCCAAACGCATCCCCTGAGAACCTTTGAGATAAACAAGGTCACCAGTTTTAATTAATTTTTCTAAAAATTTACCAGCCATCTCTGCTTCATCAAAATGATGAATATTTTTAGGATCTAAACCACCTTCTTCTGCACCTTCAGCAATAAATTTTGATCGCAGACCAATTAAAATTAAATGCTCGACAATTTTCCCTACTCGAGTCCCGATCGCCCGATGAGCCGGAACGGTATAAGAACCGAGCTCCAACATATCTCCCAACACGGCAATCTTCCTACCTGTCACTTTTATTTCTTCTAAAACATCCAGTCCCGCTTCCATCGCAACTGGTGACGCATTATAAGTATCATCTAATAAAATAGAATTTTTAATCCCCTCAATCAAATTTAAACGACCGGGCGGTAAAACTAAATTAGTTAAGGCTTCCAACATCAACACTGGATTGAGACCTTGAGAGGCTCCAACCGCAAAAGCGGCTAAGGCGGCCGAAATTTGATGACGACTTAAAACTTGATATAAACGAATGGGTAAAGAACCACCCTGATAATCAATCTTAAAGGTCAGACCGTCAATTTCTTCGTCTTTATATAAGAGCTGATCATTGGAAGCTATGACCGTCGCTTGAGGATTAAAACCATAACTCAAAACTTGACCCTTAGTAGTATCCGCAAAAGATTTAACCACTTCATCATCAAAATTTAAAATCGCCCAAGCTTCTGGACCTAAAGTTTTTAAAAGATAAGTTTTTTCTTCAACTAATTGTTCTTTTGATTTAAAAAATTCAATATGAACCGGAATATCTGGTAAGCGAGTGATGACCACGATATCAAATTTAATCCAAGAGGCAATTTTTTTGATATCACCGGGATGATCAGCTCCAATTTCTAAGACTAACCATTCGGGATAAGCTTGACGAAAAATCAGTAACATCAAACCATGAACAATAATCTCAACCCAACCTAGAGGATCATTCCAAGCACTTCGACTGCCTAAAATAGTTAGAGGCACCCCTAATTCACTATTGTAACTTTTTTCACTTTTTCGGATTCGATACTGACTGGCCAAAACTATCGCCACGGCATCTTTAGTGGAAGTTTTCCCGACCGAACCAGTAATTCCCACAATTCGCGGTCTATATTTATTTAAAATTAGACGCGCCTCTAATTGTAGAATGTTAGCAACAATTTTTTTTAAACCTTGTTTAAGATAAAAGAAGAAAAGCATAATTAACGATCAGGTGGTAATTCGTAATAACTAGTCAAAAAGTGATTTAAATTTATAAATGATTCGGTCAAAGTTTCAGAAGCATATTTTGCTCCCTGTGGATTATAAGCATACAAAAAAATTAGAAAACGAGCTTTGGAAGCCGGAAAATAACCAAAAAATGAATGTAAGTACCTATCATCATAATAACCGCCTCCACCTGATTTGGCAATCTGAGCTGTACCAGTCTTAGCCGCCACCGAATAATGCTCTTGTTTAAATTTTCCTCCAGCTAAAGCCGTATCGACGACGACCGATAACATCCGACTGATCTCCAGACTAGTGGCTGGTTTTAAAACTTGACGAATGGCCGTCACCGGAGTGGTTTTAACTAAAAGATTAGTATAATTGATTTGTTTAATCACATGAGGAGTAATTAATTTCCCACCATTAGCCAAAGTCGCCAAGGCTCGAGTCATATTAATTGGCGTAATGTTAATACCCTGACCAAAAGACATATTGGCATATTCCAATTCCCGTTTACTATTTAAATTGCCAGTTAGACCGATTGCTTCATTAGGTAAATCAATGTTAGTTTTTTCTCCAAAACCATAATCCATAAAATAGTCATAAAATTTTTGATGACCGAGCTCTTGCATGGCAAAAGTGGCACCTAGATTTAAGGATTTATTTAACACTTCTTGCATTGAAGTAAGTCCTCGGATTTTATGATCAAAATTTGAAATTTTCCGACCATTTAAAATAATCGAACCCTTGTCATTGTAAGTGGTACTGGCAGTGATCGCTCCAGTATCCAAAGCCGCCGCTAGAGTTAAGGGTTTAAAAATTGAGCCCATTTCATAATTTTTCTCCACTAAAGGATTATTCAAAACATCAATATTAGTTTGTTTTTTATTAGGATCAAAATTAGGCAAAGCGGCCATAGCATAAATTGCCCCCGTTTCGGGATTGATGATAATCGCCCCAACTGAATCGGGGTGCCACTTATCAGAAAAAGCAGTCAACTCTCTTTCTAAAGTATTTTGGACGATTGGTTCTATCGTCAAAACAATATCCCCTTCGGAGCCAAAACTTTTATTTTTCAAGGCTGAATTAAAATCAGCAAAAACTTCCGCAAAAAAATTTACTTTTAGACCATCATTGTGACGACTTAAAATATCATTAACACTCTTTTCCAAACCATAACGACCTAAATATTGATCACCTCGATAAGCCATAAAACCAATCAAATGAGAGGCGGTCTTAGCTCCGGGATAAAAACGCCATTTTTGTTTATGAATATAAACTCCGGGTAATTTAGTAGCCAAAATTTTATCAGCCGAAGCTTGATCGATTCGGGAAGCAATTTCTTGGTAATGATAATTCTTATCTAAAGCATCCTTCATAAAACTAGCTTGCTCTAAAGGAAAAATATTAGCTAGAGTCTGATAAGTAGAAGTGGCATCGAGAATTAACTGCGGATTAATCGTCACCAAATAACCAACTTTCAATGTCGCCGCCGAAACTAAATTGCCAGTTTTAGTGGTAAAAAAAATACTGCCCCGATCAAAAGCGTTACTAGTCGGTCGAAGATATTGACGATCAGCTTCATCACTATAATTATCACCGTTAATAATTTGAATATAAAATAACCGGACCACAAAAAGACCAGCGACCAAAATTAGACCGAGAGCAATAAAACGAGTTCGAGCCTGAGTATCAAATTTCATTTTTAACGAGAGAAAGATAGATTGTGATCAGACAGCGGTCTATCTCGATAAACAAAATTACTATCTTTAGGGGTTTCCACAAAGCCAAAACTTAGAGCTAAAGCCTTATCGATGGTCGCCATTTTAGCCAAATAGGCTGTTTCCTCCACCGCTAAATTAGCTTCAATCTCGGTAATCGCTTCTTCATTCTGACGTCGTTCGTTGACTAAAAAAACTGAAGTATTGACTAGATAAATATAAGCCAAGCCCAACAATAAAAATACAACTAAGAGCCCGCTAGTAGCGAGATTAAGATTAAAATAATTGTTAGCAGTTTTAGTCATATTTAAAAATATTGATTAATTTTTCTTGAGCACTCGTAATTGAGCACTGCGAGACCGTGGATTAGACAGAACCTCCGTCCGCTCTGGTTTAATAACATGTTTAGAGACTAGACTCGCTTCAGCAGAGATAACTTTAGCTCGGAAAAAATTTTTAACTAAACGGGCTTCCAGACTGTGAAAAGAAATTACCGCTAGTCGACCACCAGGACTTAAAACATTCCAAGCTCCAACGAGACCAGCACTGAGAGAATCTAATTCGCTATTAACAGCCATCCGCAGGGCTTGAAAAGTTTTAGTGGCTGAATTAATTTTTCTTTTCTGATACCAAATTGGAACACTAGCCTCAATAATAGCGACTAAATCAAAAGTGCTTTTAATTGGTTTTTCGGCTCGAGCGGTCACAATAGCTTTGGCAATGGCTTTGGCAAAACGTTCTTCACCGAAACCAGTCAAAATAGTAGATAAACTTTCTTCCGACCAATCATTCACAATAGTATAAGCGGTCGTATCATCAGCTAAGGGTTGATTGTTTAAAGTCATCAGCAAAGGTTCATCCCGTAAAAAAGAAAAACCGCGACCAGACATTTCTAATTGATCAGAACTCCAACCTAAATCAAATAAAATAGCTTCGAATGGGCCAAGTTTAGCTTCAGTCATGACTTTTTCTAAATCACGAAAATTAGCTTGAATTAAATGAGTAGGGGTGGGAGAATTTTTTAAAGTGGCCGTCGCTCGTTTCAGTGATTCAGCGTCAGCATCAAGACCAACTAAAAGTCCGCTGGGACCAATTTTTTCACTAAGCAAAAGAGCGTGTCCCCCATTACCAAGGGTGGCATCTAAAACCCGTGAACCAGGTTTTAAATTAAGAGATTCGATGGTTGATTGTAAAAGAACAGGTAAATGAGCCATATTAGAACATTCCTAATTCACCCATTTTTTCCGCTAACAGATCAGCCTGACCTTCAATCCGTTGAGTATTCTCTTCCCACTTCGTTTCGTCCCAAAGCTCTAAGCGACGACTGACACCGACAACTACAACTTTAGTTTTCAACTCGGCGAAGTTTTTAAGGAAATCTGGAATCAGAATTCGACCAAGACTATCGATTTCAGTCGGAGCAGCACCAGCAAAAATAAAACGGGCTAAATCACGAGAATCAATTCGGCCCACCGGCATTTTTTCTAATTCTTCGGTAAAGCGTTGCCATTCAGATAAGGGGTGGACAAACAAACATTTATCGAAACCACGAGAAATAATGACTTTTTTACCTAATTCCTTACGAAAATTGGCGGGGACAGAAATCCTCTTTTTGTCATCTAGATTGTGTCTGTACTCGCCGATTAACATAAATCAATAGCTATCAATGGCTACTAAAAGTGTGTTGCCCCACTTCTTACCACTGCATTAACATTATATCCCACAACCTACCACTAGACCAAATTTTAACTGTGGATATCTAAAAACCAGCCTTGATTTTGTTAATCAAAATCAAGGCTGGTTTTTAAACAATCTCTTTAATTACCCCCCATATGTCAGTCATCTGGAAAAAAGCTAAAACAAAAACCCCGCTTTAATCACAAACGAAGATTTTGTTTGTGATTTCTAAACGAGGTTACTTTCATCAGCGACGTTTCCAATCTATCACTAGATAAGTAGAGGTCGAAATAGTGTCATTCAGGAAACCACCTAAGCTTAAGCCCGGAATCTCGGCAATCAAAATCTCATCACCAAGCTTCCAGTTAAAACTAGTTAGTCCCGGAACAGTTCTAGTATCAACTAGTGCCGTTAAAACTTGAGACTCTGTACCAAATTTTTTCAACTGCACTTGCATCAAACTAGAATCTTTATTGGGGAGATTGATAATTGGAACCGGAAAGGATATTAATTCAAACCAGCCCCAAGTTTTAGCAACAACTGACTTGTTTTGGCTCAAACCTTCCACCAACTTTCTTGAACCACTAAAGAAGAAAGCCCCGAAAGAAAGTAAGCCAAACAGTAGGATGACCAAAAAGATAATTTTGACTCGACCATTTTTCTTCAACATTTCTCACTCCTTTCTTCTTTTAGGTTAAGACAAAAGACCCATAGACAATTTCTACTAATTATAATATCACTAAAATTAAATCTCCGTCAAAAAAATAGTTGTCAGTACTAGATAAATAATTTAATAATTTATTTTTATTTCTATTTCTCTCGCGGTCGTAATAGAGGAAAGATTTGGGCTTCCCGAATCGGTTTATTAGCCAAAAAAGCAAATAGTCGTTCGCTAAAACCAAAACCAAGAGTCGGAGGCATGCCATATTCTAAAGCCTCCACAAAATCTGTGTCATTCATTTGGGCTTCTTCATCCCCCGCTTCTCGGAGTTTAGCTTGTTCAGCAAAACGTTCAGCTTGATCAAGAGGATCATTGAGTTCCGAAAAACCTTTACCTAATTCCGAACCAGCTAAAATTACTTGAAAACGTTCGACAGTTTTAGGATCAGCTTCTGACCGTTTAGCCAAAGGTTCCATAATAACTGGCACCCCGACTAGAAAACCGGGACCGGCTAAATCTTGACGACAATATTTCCACAGATTATCCAGCGCTCGAGTCAAATTAAAACCGGTTTTATCATAATTGATTTTTAAAGTTTGGAGCTTGGCTTCAATCTCACTTAAATTACTAGCCTTAATATCCAAACCAGTTTTAGCTAAAATAATGTCATGATAATTATAAACTTGCCAATTTTTAGCTAAATCAACTTCAAATTTATTAATTTTAAAAACTTGAGTCCCAAAAGTTTTTTGAGCTAAGTCCCGATAAAGTTCAGTCACTAAAGTCATCCCCGCTTCATAATCCGAATAAGCCTGATAAAATTCCAAAATAGTATAATCTTGGAGGTGTTCGGCGTCCATACCTTCATTGCGAAATATTCGACCAATTTCAAAGACTTTAGGTAGACCAGCAATAATCAAACGTTTCAACCACAACTCGGGAGCGATCCGCAGGTAAAAATCTTGATCAAGAGCGTGATGATGAGTGATAAAAGGGCGAGCTTCTGCTCCACCAGGTAAATTTTCTAAAATTGGGGTATCGACTTCTAAAAAATCTCGACTGTGAAAAAATTCGCGAGCGACTTGCCAAAAACGAGCTCGTTTTTCGATTAAATCTCGAGCTTCGGGATTAAGTAAAATATCCAAATAACGACGACGTTGACGTTCTTCGACATCTTGCAAGCCGTGCCATTTATCAGGCAAGGATCGAAGGGCTTTAGTTAACATTTTCCACTTAGCTACTTCAATAGTTTGTTCTCCTCTTTTAGTGATAAATAAAGTACCAGTCACTTCAATAAAATCACCTAGATCAACCGTATCGTTAAATAAAGTTAAAGTTTCCTTCCCTAAAGTATCGGTTTTTAATAAAGCTTGGATTTTACCCGTTCCATCATTAAGATCACAAAAAATCAAAGCTCCTTGACCACGCAAAGACAAGACTCGACCAGCCAGCGTAATTGTTTTTGTTTCCGCTGACCAAGTGGCAAAATTAGTCAAGATCTCATTTAAACGAAGGGAAGCTTTGGTCCGAGCCGGATATGCTGATAAACCAGCCTTTTTTAAGTGCTCAATCTTTTTTATCCGTTCAGTTCTTAATTCTTCAAGCGAAGCCATAAAAATTTTATTTAATATCAACAACTGAATAAACTATTGACCCACGCGGAGCATTTACTGTTACCTCGGAACCTTTTTCTAAACCGATCAGAGCTTCGCCGATTGGTGATTGGTGAGAAATTTTACCGGCTTGTATATCCGCTTCTTCCGAACCGACAATTGTATACTCCACTGCCGATTCACCAGCTTTTTTCAAAACTACTGTCGAGCCAATTTGGATTTTTCCCCCATGATGTTTATTGGAAACAATCACGCCATTTTTCAATATTTCTTCAATCGCTAAAATTCGATCTTCAATATCAACTTGCTTATCTCGAGCTTCATGATATTCAGCATTTTCTGATAAATCCCCTAGTGATTTAGCAAACTCTAGAGTTTCCGCCACTTCTTTTCGTTCGACCATTTTCAAATTAGCTAATTCCTGTCTTAATTCTTCGTATTTTTCTTGGCTAAGATATTGTTTAGTATTATCCATATGAGGATGATTTTAACCGATTTTAAACAAAAAAACAACACTCTGTACAGTTAAGTATAAATCGCATTGGGGACACAAAAAATCAAAATTCATGAAGTCAAAAGGGATATCAAGGGGGACACAAGAATCAAATCTTGAGGAGAACAACACGATAGTAGGCACGCCAGTCACGGCCAAGCCAAGTCGCATAGCGGCGCCAGTCCGACCCGTACCAGCGCGCATACGGCACAAACCAGCGACCGTCGGAGTTACGGACGAGAGAACCGAAGTTGAAGTAAGGGTTGCCGTCTTTCATTTGAGCAGGAACTTGGTTCGGGTTTTCAATCATAAATTTCCAATATTCAAGGCATGGGAGTTGGTGGGTATATTTGTAAGTCTTAATCAAATAATCAGCCACTTCACTTAAGGGTCTGCCATTTAAAGACGCTGG
>PCSX01000037.1:0-692 GCA_002772495.1 Candidatus Vogelbacteria bacterium CG22_combo_CG10-13_8_21_14_all_37_9
ACGCAACTTGTTTTATTTTGCTTTTTGAAGTATCTCTTGATAAGCTGTTTAAATGGAAATAAATTCAAAGTCAACGGCTCATTTACATCCGCTGTCCCAAATCACTTGGCAAGCGGTTAAAATTTTTGAAAAACTCGGTTTTCGAGTAGCCACTGGTCCGGAGATTGAAGATGAATGGCATAATTTTGATGCCTTAAATGTCCCAGCCAATCATCCCGCTCGTGCGATGCAGGATACTTTTTGGCTAAAACCATTTGCTGGCACGGATAATTCTCCCGATCGTTTGTCTAAAACAAATGATTTAGATCTCAAGTCAGAGGGGGATAGAAAATTATTACGAACCCATATGACCGCAGTCTCTCTAAGAGAATTAGCTAAAAAACAATTACCCCTACGAGTAGTCTCCCCTGGACGGGTGTTTCGGAATGAGGCGACTGATGCTACTCATGAGGCTCAATTTTATCAATTTGATTGTTTGGCCATCGATCGACCGGGAGTGATTACCTTGGCCGAGTTGAAAGCGACCTTAACTACTTTTTATCAAGAACTTTTTGGCCAAAAAGTAGAAATGCGTTTTCGAGCCAGTTTTTTTCCTTTTGTGGAGCCGGGAATTGAAGTGGATATCAAATGGGGCGACAAATGGTTGGAAGTTTGCGGAGCGGGGATGCTTCACCCTAAAGTATTTGAAGCGG
>PCSX01000037.1:706-8461 GCA_002772495.1 Candidatus Vogelbacteria bacterium CG22_combo_CG10-13_8_21_14_all_37_9
CAGGGTTTTGCTTTTGGTTCAACTATTGATCGTCTAGCGATGATCAAATATGGGATTGATGATATCCGACATTTTTACAATGGCGATTTACGTTTCTTCAATCAATTCTAAGAAAGTTTATAAGTTAATAAGTTTTTAAGTTGATAAGTTAAAATGGCTACTTTAAGAGAAAGTTTATAAGTTAGTAAGTTTTTAAGTTGATAAGTTGTAATATTCATAAACTAAAATGGCTACTGGTTTGGAAAATTTAAAAGTTTATACTATGGCTTGTGAACTTGAGCTTCGGGTTTTTGAATTGACAAAAGATTTTCCTAAAGATGAAAAATATCGAAGTGTTGATCAATTACGCCGATCCTCTTCTTCTGTTTCAAATAATATTGCTGAATCGTACAACAGAAGACATCTAAAAGAAAAAATTAGAATTTTACATGATATTGTAAAATCTGAAGCAGAAGAAACTAAACGAAATTTGGAAATGTGTCAGAAAAAAGATTTTTATCACGATCAAAAAATAATTGATCGATATACGGAATTACTCAAGATCATTAGCGGTTATATTAGATTTATTCGTCAGTCTGAACTTAAAAACTTACAAACTATTAAACTTACAAACTAATATGAAGTTTTCTTACAAAGATTTGAGTCAATATTTTTCTGAATCTTTACCTTCAGTTGAAGTGGTAGCTGAAGCTTTAATTGCTCAAGCTTTTGAAGTGGAGGAAATTGTTGCTAAAGATAATCAAGATTGGGAATTAGATATTAAAATCTTACCCGATCGAGCACCTGATATTAAGACTAGTTTGGATCTGGCTCGGGAATTATCAGCGGTTTTAGATCAGCCTTTAAAAAGTGAATATCAAGAATTGCCGACGACTCAAACGGCTAGACTAAAAATTTCTTTTACGATAACGGATATTAATAATTTACTAGGTGTCGAATTAAGCACTGAACAAATTATTTCTTATCTCAAACGAGTGCGAGTACTTGTCGAAACAAGAGGTGAACAATTGACCGCTTTGATTCCACCTGAACGTCAAGATTTGAATCGGCATGAAGATTTGGCGGATGAAGTGGCCCGTCTTTATGGTTATGCCAATATTCCTACCCGTCCCTTAAAGGCATCTCAAGATCAAATCGTTCACAGCTCAGATTTTGTTTTAGCCAATCAAATTCGACAACACTTGCTTAATGATGCTTATACTGAAATTTACGGCTACACTTTTACTAATCAGGGTGAGATTGAAGTGGCTAAACCATTGGCTTCTGACAAGGCTTACTTACGAACCAATTTATCAGAGGGGATGAAAAAAACGATTGAGTTTAATTTACAAAATGTTTTATTTGAGACTGATGAAATTAAAGTGTTTGAGATTGGCTCGGTTTTTTCTGGTGGTCAAGAAGAGTTAAGAGTGGCAGTTGGCCGGGGGGTTAAAAAACCTAAAATTAATGTGGAGATAAAAGAAAATAAGTTAAGTGATTGGCAGAATCAGGTTTCGACTACCATAGCTAATTTAGCTGATTTTATTAAACCAGAATTAACTTACCAAGCTTTCTCGGTTTACCCGCGCATTATTCGTGATATCGCGCTTTTTGTGGCTGAATCAGAGCAGGCAGAAATGGTGACCGAATTAATTAAAACAGAAGCTGGGTCACTATTGGTCGCTGGTCCTTATCTTTTCGACACTTTTTCTAAAGCTGGCAAAAAATCTCTGGCTTTTCGTTTAGTTTTTCAAGCTTATGATCGAACTTTATTTGATGAAGAAATTAATCAAATAATTGAAAAAATAATTTTAGCTTTGGAAACTAAAGGCTGGGAAGTGCGGAAATAGAATAAGCTTTGTCCCCATACCGATCAAGGTCTTGATTGGTATGTGTGGAGACTTTGCCCAGTAGTAGATTTTAGCATAATCGACCTATGGTTGATGCCTTTCAAAAGGCAATGCTAAAATTTACTACTGGGCTTTGCTTTTATGCTCTAAATTTGTTAAAATTAAGCTACTTAGGGTTATTAAATACCCTTTAGTTTTAGGTTTGTTTTAATCAAATCTTCAATAATTTAAATGCCCAAAGAAGCTAAAAAGGAGCGAAAATATGGAGCGGACGAAATCGTTGTTTTAGAAGGTCTAGAACCAGTTCGGAAGCGTCCCGGGATGTATATTGGTTCCACTGGACCAGAAGGTTTACATCATCTCTTAGTTGAAATTTTTGATAATTCTCGTGACGAAGCGATGAATGGTTTTTGTGATGAAATTGAAGTTGCCCTTCTACCCGGAGAGGCTGTCCGAGTGGTGGATAATGGTAGTGGTATTCCAGTGGAGATTCATAAAAAAACTAAAGTTTCCACTCTGGAGACAGTTTTAACTATTCTTCATGCCGGCGGTAAATTTGGTGAGGGCGGTTACAATATTTCTGGTGGTTTGCATGGAGTTGGTGCTTCAGTAGTGAATGCTCTTTCAACTTGGCTTAAAGCAGAGGTTCATCGTGATGGGGCGAAATATGTTCAGGAGTTTAAAATTGGTAAAAAACAATATAACGCTAAAAAAGTTGCTTCGTCTAAACTACACGGAACCATTATTACTTTCCAACCTGATCCGACTATTTTTTCGGAAACGGTTTATGATTGGCACAAGATTGTTAATCATTTACGGAGTCAGGCTTATTTAGTCAAAGGCTTAAGAGTGCGCTTGATTGATGCTAGAGCTTATCAAGGGAAAATTGATCTAGATAAATGTTTTTATCTTCAGGATTTAAATTTGGATTTACCCTCAATGTCCTTCTTTTTTGAAGGTGGTCTTTTATCCCTGATTAAATTTCATAATCAAAAAGAAAAAGTTATCAATAAAGAAGTTTTTTATATTGAAAAAGAACTTAATTCAGTGGCCGTGGAAATTGCTTTGCAATATGTTGATGATATTGACGCTAAAGAAATTTCTTATACCAACAACACCATCACTCCGGAAGGGGGAACTCACTTGACTGGTTTTCGAACGGCTTTGACTCGGATTTTAAATGATTACGCTAAGAAAAATAATTATCTTAAAGAAAGTGAAGGTAATTTTACCGGTGATGATGTTCGAGAAGGTTTAGTGGCGGTGATTTCTGTTAAATTACACGATCCTCAATTTGAAGGTCAAACTAAAGCAAAACTAGGTTCAGTCGAAGCTCGAGGAGCGGTGGAGACAGTTTTTGGTGAAGCCTTCAATGCTTATCTAGAAGAACGACCAGATGAAGCGAAGTTGATTGTCAACAAAGTCTTATTGGCTCTTAAGTCTCGTAAGGCGGCCAAGGCGGCCAAGGATTCAGTCTTACGTAAGGGGGCCTTAGAAGGGATGACTTTACCTGGTAAATTGGCTGATTGTCAAACTCGAGATTCAGATGAAGCCGAGATTTTTATCGTTGAGGGAGATTCGGCCGGTGGTTCGAGTAAACAAGGCCGAGATCGTCGGACTCAAGCGGTTTTGCCATTGAAAGGTAAAATTTTAAATGTCGAAAAAGCTCGCTTGGATAAAATGCTCGCTTTTAAAGAAATTAAATCTCTAATTATTGCCATGGGAGTGGGAATTGGTGATCAACTTGATTTATCAAAATTACGTTACAACAAAATTATTATTGCCACTGATGCAGACGTTGACGGAGCTCATATTAGAACTTTATTACTGACTTTTTTCTTCCGTTATTATCGAGAATTAATTGATCAAAATCATATTTTTATTGCTCAACCACCATTATATAAAATTAAAAAAGGCAAAGAAATTATTTACACTTATTCAGACGATGAAAAAGCTAAAGTTTTGAAATCTTTAGGAGTAGAACCCGAAGCTGTTCCAGTCACTGACGAAGAGACCGATAATCTGGAGGAAGAAAATTCGGAGGAAGTAATAGCGGGTGAAGAAGTGCTTAATAAGGCTCGATCTAATAAAATTCAGATTCAACGCTATAAAGGTTTGGGCGAAATGAACCCAGAAGAATTATGGGAAACCACGATGAACCCTACCACTAGACTACTGAAAAGAGTTGACGTTCATGATGCCGAAGAAGCTGATAAAACTTTCGATACTTTAATGGGTTCTGAAGTGGAGCCCCGCAAACTCTTTATCCAATCTCATGCCACTATGGCCAATTTGGATATCTAGTGTTCGCCTGGTCGGTTAAATTAGCCGAGTGCTTCAGCCTCTCAAAAATTAAGGTCGGCTTCACGACGAAAAAACCAAAACTCCGCCCCGTCCCGGCAAAAGCCTGGCGGGGCGTCAAACAGTTGGTTTTTTCTGTTCGCCTCCCTAATTTTTGGAGTCTTCTCGCAAGGCTAATTTAAACGACCAGGCTCGCTTTTCTCTTTTGCCGGTTTTTTTGGTTGTTTAAAAGCGGAAAATTTCGCAATTACTGGCGGTCTTTAATCTCGGATTGCAATTTAGTGATAAAGTCTTCGGTGCTTAATTTTTCACTGCTACTTCCGCGTTTTTCAATTGTCAGTATATTTTCGGTCACTTCTTTTTCACCAATCACTATTAGATAAGGTACTTTTTTCAATTTGGCCGTCCGAATCTTTTTCCCTAGACTTTCATCACTATCGTCTAGTTCGACTCGAATATTTTCTGCTCGCAATCGTTGATTGATTTTTTCAGCATAAGCTTGTTGTTTTTCCGAGATTGGTAAGATTAAGACTTGGATTGGTGCTAACCAAGCCGGGAAAGCCCCAGCGTAGTGTTCGATTAAAAAGCCAATAAAACGTTCGTGAGTGCCCAAGGGTGCTCGATGGATACAGATCGGAGTTTGAGCTTGGCCCGTTTTATCAACATAAGTTAGACCAAATTTTTTGGGGACAGCAAAATCAACTTGATTAGTAGCTAAGGTAAATTCTCGGCCAATAGCACTCCACACTTGAACATCAATTTTCGGTCCATAAAAAGCAGCTTCATCGGGAATTTCGACGTAGGGGATTTTAGCCTCAATTAAAACATCGCGGACCATTTTTTCGGTTTCTAACCACAACTTCGGGTCGTCGACATATTTTTGGCCTAATTTGGCTGGATCATGAGTGGAAAAACGCATGACGTATTTTTTGATTCCAAAAATTTTGAAATATTTTAAATACATTTCGTTGACCGCTTTAAATTCATCAGCAAATTGCTCTTTGGAACAATAAATATGAGCGTCATTCATTTGTAAGGAACGGACGCGCATTAGACCAAACAATTCACCTGATTTCTCATGTCGATAGACAGTGCCATATTCGGCTAGGCGGAGAGGTAGTTCTTTGTAACTGCGTGGTTTAACGGCAAATATTTTATGATGATGAGGACAATTCATCGCTTTCAAATAATATTTCACCCCTTCGTATTCCATTGGCGGAAACATACTATCTTGATAGTAAGGGAGATGTCCACTAGTTAGATACATCGATTCTTTGGCGATGTGGGGAGTATGAACTCGTTTATAGCCAGCTTCATTTTCGGTTTCTTTGGCTAATTTTTCTAATTCCTCAATCAAAACCGTGCCGTTTGGCAACCAGAGTGGTAAACCCGGTCCCACATCTTCATCAAAAGTAAAAATTTCTAATTCTTTACCTAATTTTCGATGATCTCGTTTTTCGGCTTCTTGGCATTGTTTTAAATAATCACTTAAATCATCTTCAGCCGCAAAAGCTAAGCCGTAAATCCGAGTTAGCATTTTATTTTTTTCATCACCGCGCCAATAAGCACCGGCTAAGCGATCGAGTCGAAAAGCTTTAGGATCAATTTCACTGGTGTTTTTGACATGTGGACCGGCACAGAGATCAATAAAATCAGCGCTGGTATAGGTAGTCAATTTTTCACCAGCCGAATTTAATTCTTCAAGCAATTCTAATTTATAAGGTTCCTCGGCAAATTGAGTTCGAGCGTCTTCGAGGCTAATGGCTTTTTGTTCAAAACTAATTTTCTGTTTGATTAGCTTGATCATCATTTTTTCTAAGTCAGCCAAATCTGCTTCGTTCGGAATTGGTCCACCATTAAAATCAAAATCATAATAAAAGCCGTTTTCGATGACTGGGCCGATAGCTAGTTTGACTTCGGGATATTTAGCTTTGACGGCCATGGCTAAAAGATGAGCGAGAGAATGACGAATTGGTTCGAGATTGTTCATAGGATTAATATTAGATGATTAAAATTGATAAAGAAAACCCGGTAGTGAATTTTTGATTTCTAAATTTTTTGATTTTCATAAAAATATTCCTTCATTCTCATTTTGAATATTTTTTAAAGTATTTATCTAAAATAAATTTCACCACTAAAAAATAAAGAGTAAAACTAATAATTGTAATTATTATCATCGTCCATTTATTTATTTCAAAATTAACATAAATAATAGAAACAACTAACCAATCTAAAATGGCTGATATACTTAAATATAAAAGATTCTTGCTCATCCTTATTAATATCCAAGTAATTTTTTCTATTAAACTTGTATTTTTTTTAGTCATACTTAAGTTTCTTAAATATCATATTTATATTTTGTCATTGACCAAACTTTCTAGGCTATATACGTAGAACATAATCGAATTGAAAATCTACTATCGGAAAACGCCCGCCCTGGTAAAAACATCAAAATTGATGTTTTTACCAGGGCGGGCGGGTCGCTCGCGGTTCCACCTGGTTTTCCCGCCCTCTCCTGGCTGGCAGAGGGCGGGACTCTTCATTAAAACAAATTAGTCTGCTTAAAGTGCAGATCCCAAACAGGGGATAGTCGTTGGTAGCGACCACAATCTTTATTAAGCTTATGGTAAGGCTTAAACTTAATTGTGTCAACCCGGCAGTAGATCTTATCCTAAGATTCACTATCGAGTTAATTATTTCTAAGGTTTAAAAAAATTAAATTAATTCCTTCAAACTCTCGACAATTAAACTCGGTTCGCCATTACGGAAAGAAATTCTACCTTTAATGGCTAGACATTTATCAGCTTGGATTAAATCACGATGTTCGTTATAGATTCGACTAAAGAAGACGGTTTCAATTTGATCGTTAAAATCCGCTATTTTAACAAAGGCCATATGCTCGCCTTTTTTAGTGGTAATTTCTCGAATGGTTTCTACCACTGCGCCAATTATGACTACCGAGTCTTCGCTTAAAGTTTTAATTGATTTGATATTATGTTCGGCTTGATCGAATCTCTCTTGGAATTCGGCTAGGGGATGACCGGACAAATAAAGACCGAGCAGTTCTTTTTCCCAAGCCAATTTTAATTTCATTGATACCGGCTCGCTCGGTTTAAATTTTAAAGCGGGGATAGTCGAGGAATCATTCATCAAACCAAAAATAGAAATCTGGTCGATATTTTTTGAGCCACTTTCTTTATTGTAAGTCAAGGCTTCTTCGATATTAGCGATCATCGCTCCTCGCTCTTCACCAAGAGAATCCAACGCTCCGGATTTAATCAAAGCTTCAAGTGATTTTTTATTCATATTTTTATGAGTCACTCGTTCTAGGAAATTTTGATAAGACAAATATGGTCCACCCCGTTTGCGCTCCTCGACAATAAAATCAGAAATTTCTTTACCTAGATTTTTAATGGTATAAAGGCCAAAACGAATCGTATCTCGTTCTCGTTTGAAACGTTGAGCCAGGGTTGTGGCTTCTGGGGTGAGGGCAGATAGATCGCCTAAACAGGCTTTAATCACCGCAAAATCACCAAAACTTTCGTTGACATCTGGTGCTAGGACAGGGATATCTAATTTTTTACATTCACTAATAATAACGGCAATTTCTTCAACGTCACCAGAT
>PCSX01000014.1 GCA_002772495.1 Candidatus Vogelbacteria bacterium CG22_combo_CG10-13_8_21_14_all_37_9
AGCCCCGAGGTATTCAAACATCGCACTCTAATAAAACGGGCGGGCAACTCTTTGGTTGCCCGCCCGATGGTGGAGAGGATTAGCAGTCACAACTAGCAACGGCTTCTCTTATTTCGTCGAGAGTCTTTTCGATGGCTTCCCGTGGAGTTTGTGGAAAGCCATGATTGTTTGTTTTGGCTTCGAGAATGGGACGACCGATAATGATTCGGTCGGCTCCGTCTTGAATGGCTTGTTTCGGAGTCATTACTCGAGCTTTTTCTTGGTCATCCCATCTGATCATTGCCCACTGTGGTCGAATGGCTGGAGTGTTCAAAGAAAGAGTTAACTCCTGATGGCGTTTGAGAACCGCAAGTTCGGCGCCTGATGAGACTAAACCATCCAAATCAGCCAATTGAGCCATTCGAGCGAAATGTAATACTCCCGCCTTGATGGAACAACTAAAGATAGCCTGACACTCTTCTTCGTCAAGACTAGTCAGAATGCTGACACCCAGAAGCTGAGTTGTTCTCAAGGTATCCCGAACCTTTTTCAGTCCGTCGATACCTGCTGAGCACATCAGGGTTAGAAACTCTGGACGATACTCGACAAGCATAGATGCGTCGGTCCCCATCGTTTCAGGAATGTCGTTCAATTTGAGATCAGCCATCACTTTCATTCCACGATCATGTAGATCTTTGATCAAACTGTAACCACAGACTCTTAAAGCAGAGTTGATTTTGAAAGTAACGCCCGTATCAGCGACACTTTCAGCTAAAGCTAATATCCGACGTCGAAGGCCATTCACCCCTCCTTCGTCTGGTTTTAGATCGGCTGATAGTATCAGCCGATCTGGAGGTTCTAAAAAATCTACTTTCAAGGGTCTTCCCTCCTTTTTTACTTGACCAAATACCTTTTATTAAATACCAACTACAAGCGAAATTGCTCATCTGACTAAAGATTGCCATAAGGTGGTCATAAGAGCAAGTTGATGTCCCCAGTTGGAGTTTTCCCCTAGCTATCCCTTTTTTCTTCCCTATATGCTATACTGAAAGGGTTAAGTCTTAATAGTTAATAAAAAAGTATGGCAAATCCTAATTCAGCGTTTATGAAGCCGATGACCATTAGCCCGGAACTCGCGGCGGTCGTAGGCAAGGGGCCAATGCCTCGATCCGAGGTGGTCAAAGCTTTGTGGATCTATATTAAGAAACATGATCTTCAAGAGCCAACTAACAAGCGTAATATTAATGCTGACGAAAATTTGAAGAAAGTTTTTGGCGGCAAAGCCGTGGTCAACATGTTTGAAATGACCAAATTGATTTCTAAACACTTGTCTTAATTAAGTTTTGGGTTTATTCCCACCAAAAATCCCCCGCCTAGGCGGGGGGTTTTTGAGTTTAATTTGTTTTCAAATAATTAAAAATATTTTCCACTGCCTTGATGGCATCACCAACGGCGATATTATTTTGATGATAAAGTCCATCAGAACAATCTCCTGCCGACCAGAGGCCGGGGATTGAGCTGGCTTGAGTTTTTGGATCGACAACAATAGCCGAGAATTTATTTAGAGTCACTAAATCTTTAACCATTTCAGTGTTAGGTAGAAAACCAATTTCCACAAAAATCCCTTCGGCTGGAATTTCTTTGGTCTCACCACTGATTTTATCTTGGTAAACAATTGTTTCAGTATAATCACCACCTTTGACTTCTAAAATTTCAGCATTAGTCAGAGCTTTAAATTTAGGATCTTTGAGTAAAGCTTCCACCGTAATAGCTTCAGCTTTAAATTCTGGATTATGTTGAAGGAGAGTGACACTCTTGGCATAGGCTAGGAGCTGTCCAGCACTCCCAAAACCAGCGTTACCACCACCAATCACAACCAAGTCTCGCCCGGCAAAAAGGGGACCGTCACAGGAAGCACAGTAGGTAATCCCTTTTTGTTCGTATTTGTCGGACCCGGGGACAGTCAATTTTCGGCGTCGACCACCACTGGTGATTAAAACGGTTTTAGTTTGGTGAGTAATACCTTGATTCGTTAAAACTGAAAAACCAGCCTCACTTTTAGTCACTGTTTGAACAAGTTCGTTCTCTTTAATAACAAAAGTCTCACTTTGATAAGAAAAAAGATGATCTTTTAATTGTTGGGCTAGAGCTTCACCACTGATTGATTTAGTCCCAATCCAATTTTGAACTTCGGGGGAAATACTGGATTGTCCACCAAAATTTTCAGCAATGATTAAAGTTTTAATATTTTTTCGAGCAGAGTAGACGCCAGCGGCAATCGCGGCTGGACCACCGCCAACAATAATGAGATCGTAGGACATCTTTTCAAAATTAAAAATTAAAAATTAAAAACTTATTTCGATTTAGTCTTTTAAAATCAAAGTCACTTAAATTACCCGATTAGTATTGCATAATTTTCTCGTCTCTACTATTTTTTAGTTCGGCGGAGGAAGGCGGGGATAGAAGACCAATCATCACCATCTTCGGCTTCCTCAATAATTTTAGGAGCTTCAGTGACGGCTCGTGGTCGGAAAAAAGATTCACGTTCTGGTTTTTCTTCTTCTTCAGTCTTTTCAATTCGTTTATCTTTGGAGTCTTTTTTGTTTTCCGCTAGGGCATTTTTTTCATCAGGATTGAAAAAGGTAGCGACTTGTTTTCGACCTCCTTCTGGAAAACCACAAGCAATCACAGTGATTTTGATTTCGTTTTTCTTGAGTTTAGTATCGAGGATTGTTCCAAAAATTACTTTGGCATCATTATCAACCGATTCAGTGATAATTTTGGCTGCTTCTTGGATTTCAAACATGGTTAAATCTTCACCTCCGGAAATCGTAAAGAGGACCCCTTTAGCGCCAGTAATGGAGAGATCCAAGAGGGGAGAATTAATCGCCGCTTTAGCGGCCGCTGAAGCTCGATTTTCGCCGGCCGCTGAACCAATGCCCATCAAAGCCGAACCAGCATTTTGCATTACCGCTCGAATGTCGGCAAAGTCGACGTTAATAATACCAGGCATGGTGATGGTGTTGGAAATACCCTCGACCGCTTGACGGAGAATTTCATCGCACATTGCAAAAGCGGAAGTGTGTTTAGTCTCTTTATCAATGATTCCTAACAGTCGATCGTTAGGAATAATAATGAAAGCGTCGACTTCTTGGCGGAGTTCGTCCATCCCTTTTTCGGCAATGGCCATTCTAGTTTTACCTTCGAAAAAGAAGGGTCGAGTAACTACGGCAACGGTTAATGCTCCTTGATCACGAGCAGTTTTAGCAATAATCGGAGCGGCACCAGTCCCGGTCCCACCACCCAGACCACAAGAAACGAAAACCATATCAGCACCCTTGATTGAATTCTGAATTTCTTCGATACTTTCTTCACCGGCTCGGCGACCAATTTCAGGATCCATCCCGGTTCCCAAACCGCGAGTTAAATTTTTACCAATATGAATTTTTTGTTCGGCTGAAGAATGATGAAGATGTTGAGCATCAGTATTCATTACGATAAACTCTACCCCTCGGACGCCCGAGTTGATCATGTGATTGACCGCATTAGTACCTGAGCCACCGACGCCGATGACCTTAATTCGAGCAAAAGATTCAATTTCAGGGGTAATTTTAGGCATAAAAAGGATAACTTGCCATTATCTTAGCATTCTCGAATTAAAAGTCAAAAAATTTCTGACGCGGATAAAACGCGGACTGGACGCGGAAATGGATACTGATCATATACTGAGATAAGCTGAATTTTGGCTAGGGCCACAGTTCTCTAATTATAGATTTGATCCAAGACCAAATGGGGTAACGATTCGAAGCACTAGAATGTTGTCGTGGGTTAGAAACCTCTCCGTCTAACAGAGCAAAAATACATAAACCATAAGCCACTGACCAAACCGTATCCTTGATTTGATTTTTAGAAATCATTCCAATTTCGGGACTGGCAATCTTGGCTGGCAATTTAAAATAAGATTTAGTCAAATCTTCAATGTTGGAAATATTACTACCACCACCAGTGATGACGACTCCGGCTGGTAGTAAACCGCTCAGGCCCATTTTTTTCAAATGGCTTTCGATTAATTCAAAAATATCTGAGAGACGAGCTTGGATAATTTCATCTAATTTCTTTTTAGTAATTGCCCCTTCCCCTTCCCCTTTCTTGATTCGTTCGGCATCTTCGAGGGGGATACGGAAACCAAGGGCGATATCGTTGGTGATATCAGTCGAACCCAAAGGGAAAATCTGAATTGAAATAGGGAGGCCTTCTTCAAAAATAGCAATTGAAGTAGTTTGGGAACCGATATTAATCAGAACACAACCTGATACTTTTTGAATTTTGGTCAAAGTGGAAAAAGAAGCGGCCAGAGGAGAAGCAACAATGTCTTCGATAATCACTCCTGAATCTTCGACGGCTTTAACCAAGTCTTTCAAATGTTGAGCCGAATAAGTGACAAACAAAATTTTAGCTTCGAGTTTGGAACCTTGCAGACCCTCTGGGCGACCTAAAATTCTTTTGTTATCAAGTTTGAAAGCAACAGGGATTCGATGAAGAATTTGTTTATTTTTAATATCGGGTAAAGTGGTTTCGGTCGATTCAATACAGCGATTGATTTCTAGTTCATTAATTTCGGCGTCTGGTCGAGAAACGGCAATGGTGCCATCAACCAGTTTTGATTCTAAAGTAGCGCCACCAATTCCCAAAGTAATTTTGCGAATTTTTTGTTTGATTACTCGTTCAGCATCAGCAATGGCAGTTTGAATACTTTCTGAAGCTTCGTCAAAATTAATAATATACCCGCGTCGTAATCCGCGGGAATTTTTTTTGACCATGGCTAAAACAGTGGGAGTGCTATCACCCTTTTTTACTTCGCACACGACGACTCGGAGTGAGTTTGTGCCGATATCGAGGCCAGTTATTATTTGACGAGACATGGGAAGCGAAAAGATTGAAGAATTTTTTTTCTTCTCTAGACATTATAGCGCCATGTGCCAATCCTTTCAAATGAAGGCAGGCGTGGATAAAAAGAAAGAGGATATGATCAAGAGCTTCGTGCTGATAAGCGGAAGCTTCTCTGAACGCTTGAGATAGATTAATCACGATGTCACCTTCGGTATCTGATAAAGGAAAACTTAAAACATTAGTTGGATAATTTTTCCGACGATAAATTTTATTGAGGGTTTTTATTTCGGCCGGCGAAACCAAAACGAGACCTAAATCATATTTAGATCCCAAAATTTTAGCCGACACTTTTTTAAAAGCGAGGTCGGGAGTTTTAATTTTTAATTTATTTACGACGGAAAACATCCTTGATTTTACCTAATTTTCGCAAGCGTTCATATTCAGTACTACGAGTGATACGTTTAAGGGCTTCATTTTTTTGTTTTAAAGTAGATTTAGATCGTTCGGCGTATTGAGTTTTGCGGACGCGTTTAAGCGCCCCGGCCCCGGTTACCCGTTTAGTAAAACGGCGGAGGACGCTGGAGCTAGTCTCATTACCATTACGAGTGACTTCAATTGCTGACATAATGAAGAGATGTTAACACGTTAAATATTCTTTTTCAAGTATTCGGCTAATTTATCGATCTTGACCGTGTCCTGAGAACGATTATCCATATTGCGAATGATGACGGTATTTTCTAAGGCTTCTTTTTGACCTAAAATAATAACAAAAGGCACTTCTTGTTTTTCGGCCAAGGCTAATTGAATTGATAAAGAATCTTTAGATAAAGAGTGCGCCAGAGGAATACGGGATTTTCGTAAAGCCTCGATTACCTCGAAACTTTTTTGTTTAGCGTCTAAACTTAATTGAATGAAAAAGACTTTTGGTTTTTTAATGATTCGAGGACTTAGCTTGGTATAATTTTCTTGAAGTAAAACTCGATCGACACCAATGCCGGCTCCGACAGCTGATAATTCTTTTTTGCCAGACAAAATTTTAGCTAAACCATCATAGCGACCACCACCAGCGAGAGCGAGAGGAACGACCTGTTCTTCGGGATTGGTTCTTGGATCTGGAGTTAAAACAATTTCGAACGCG
Source organism: Candidatus Vogelbacteria bacterium CG22_combo_CG10-13_8_21_14_all_37_9 (assembly GCA_002772495.1). Classification (GTDB taxonomy): domain Bacteria; phylum Patescibacteriota; class Minisyncoccia; order Phycocordibacterales; family XYD1-FULL-46-19; genus 21-14-all-37-9. The sequence goes on from PCSX01000014.1 coordinate 6,008, forward strand.
GTTCGAGTGTAGTAATCTATTCCCCGAACTAAATTACTATTGATTTCATAAGGAATATTCATTGATTCTAAATATTCAAGTACTTCTCGAAAATGTAATTTACAAGCTGGACAAAGAGAAGCGATTGATTCAGGAGCGAGGTCTTTGATCGGTTGGCAAATTGGATTTTTACAATCTAAAACCCGTAAAGGGTTGATTTTTAGACGTTCACGACAATCAGCACAAACATCTTTGAGGTGTTTTTTGTAATAATTAGTCAATTCTCTTTTGTAAATTCCTCGACATTCTCCATCGCCAATACTGTTGACTTGGACACTGATATCTTTCAAACCAACTTCTTTGAGAATCGTGTAGACGATCATAATAATCGTCGCATCAGCAATACTTTTTTGGGTACCCAGAATTTCTAGATTAAATTGATAGAATTGACGATAACGTCCTTTTTGGGGATTGTCGTGTCGAAAGACTGGTCCGAAAGAATAAAACATCACTGGTTGAGGCCAAGATTGCATCCCGTGTTCAAAATAAGCGCGCATAATCGGTGGCGTAAATTCTGGTCGGAGAGCGAGTCGGTCACCTCCTTTGGTTTTGAGGGTGTACATTTCTTTAGACACGATGTCGGTTCCTTCGCCAACACTGCGATTAAATAATTCTTCTTTTTCTAAAATCGGAGTTTCGATGGGTTGGAAACCATAATAGAGAGCAACTTCGGCTGCTTTTTCAAAAAAACCTTGGAAGAGGTAAAAATCATTACCAATTAAATCGCGCATACCTTTGGGTGATTGGAGTAAATCGTCTTTGGCACGTAATTTAGGAATTTTTTTGGACTCTTTCATATAGTTTTGATTAAAATATTTTTTAACTTAATTGTTTTCACTAGCACCGGGTAAATAATTGATACGAGCGAAAGGGAGAAGTCGGAGCCATGCTCGGCCACGGATCAAATCGAGTTTGACTGGCCCCCAAGCGCGGGAGTCGTAACTAAGTTCGCGGTTATCACCGACGACAAAATATTCTTGATCTTTTAGGGTGATGTCTGAGATATCGGAAAAAGTTTTGCCTTTAGCGTAAGGTTCATTGAGGGCTTGCCAAATGTCATCGGCTTGTTTGATTAAAATCCGATTATTTTTAATAGCTAAAGTTTCGCCCGGTAGGCCGACAATGCGTTTGATAAAAAAGATTGAAGGATTTTTAGGATAGCGAAAAATTATTACCTCACCCCGAACGGGGAGACGTAAGAAATAAGATAATTCGTCGACAATTAAATATTCATTCTCAAAAAAAGTATTTTCCATTGAGCCACCGTGGACGATGAAAGGCTGGGCGATAAAAGTGCGGATTGGGACGACAATGACGAGAGTCAAAATAACAAATTTAACAATCTCCCAGATTGAGAGTTTAAGTTTAGCTTTTAGTTTAGAGTCCGGAAGTTTATTTTCAGGGGAAGTAGGAGTCGTAATCTGGATTTCTTCAGATAGTGAGTTTTTTTCTGGTTCCATCGGCAGTATTTTACCTGATTTTTTGACTTGACGCAAGGACGCTGACTAGATGCGGATTTACCCTATGGAGTAGTTTGCTATACTCCATAGGGTAAACGCGGACTTTTACGGGCGAGACGCTAGTCTTTTTATTTATTTTATATTTTATTATACTTTAAAATAATAATGAGAAAAATTCTTAGTCTTGGTATGGTGCTTGAG
>PCSX01000003.1 GCA_002772495.1 Candidatus Vogelbacteria bacterium CG22_combo_CG10-13_8_21_14_all_37_9
GCTTTCATATAAGCGGTCTGATAAGCGACTCGGCCATAAGACGCGGCGTGAGCTTTGTTAAAACCGTAAGCGGCGAAAGGTTCGATTAGTGACCACAATTCTTCGGCTTTGGCTTCGGTCATACCATTGGTGATTAAACCTTGATGGAGTTTCTCTTTTTGGGCTTCCATTTCTTTGGGAATTTTTTTACCCATCGCTTTGCGGAGTTTATCAGCCTCGGTCCAAGAATAACCAGCCAATTGAATCGCGACTAACATCACATCGTCTTGATAAGTAATGACTCCAAAAGAATGTTCTAAAATATCTTTCATTCGTGGATCAAGATATTTAATGGTTTTAGGATTATGTTTGCGTTTAATATATTCTGGAATCATTTCCATCGGTCCGGGACGATAAAGTGCCACCATGGCGTTGATATCAAAAATGGTGTTCGGTTTTAATTCTTTAAGCCAGCGAGTCATCCCAGCGCCGTTTAATTGAAACAGACCAATAGTGTCACCGTGAGCGAGCATTGCAAAAGTTTTTTTGTCATCGAGAGGAATTTGATTGAGATTGATTTTTAAGCCTTGGGTTTTGCGGACGATTTTAATCGAATCTTCTAAAATAGAGAGATTACGAATGCCGAGAAAATCAAATTTAAGTAAACCCGCTTCTTCGACCGCATGCATATCATATTGAGTAATAATTTTTTCGCCGTGAGGATCGAATTGAACGGGGACAAAATCGGTAATGGCTGAAGGTGCGATCACTACTCCGGCGGCGTGAACGCTGATGTGTCTGGCTCCGCCTTCAATTTTTTTAGCTAGGTCAATAATTATTTTAGCGTCGTTTTCAGTCTTGTAAATTTCTTTCAATTCCGGTGTTTCTTTTAAGGCTCGATCAATAGTCATGGGAACACCTTGAGAACCGAGGGGAATTAATTTTGATAGGCGATCGCCAACTGTGTAAGGATAACCTAAAGCTCGAGCGACGTCTCGGACCGATCCGCGAGCCAACATTGAACCAAAAGTACCAATTTGAGCGACTTGATCAGTTCCATATTTGGCTCGAGCATAGTCAATAATTTCGTCTCGACGTTTATCAGCAAAATCCATATCAATATCGGGTGGGGAAGGCCGATCAGCATTGAGAAAACGTTCAAAGGGCAATTTATAGATTAGCGGATCGATATTGGTGATACCGTTTAAAAAAGCCACAAAACAACCGGCGGCCGAGCCTCGAGTGTTGGTAAAAATTCCCCGTTCAGTGGCATTTTTAATTAAGTCAGCGACGACTAAAAAATAAGGTGAATAACCTTTTTTACTGATTACTCCCAATTCATAATCGATTCGTTCTAAGGCTAATTTTTCTCGTTCTGGATTCTCAACTATATATTGAAGCAACCTAGTTTTAGTCATCTTATCCAATTCTTGATTGTAATTTGAATCAGCTGGAATTTCGTAATTAGGAAAAAACCATTTACCTAGTTCTAATTCTAAATTACAAGCCTCGGCAATTTTTAGAGTATTAGTAATTGCCTCTGGAGTATCACTAAAATTAGCGATCATCTCTTCTGGTGAACAGAAAGAAAAATTTTCTTCAATATTAGAAAAACGTTTGGTATCACCAGTATTGGTGCTGGTTTGAATGGCCACTAAAGTATCATGAGCTTTGGCATCTTCGGGGTTGAGGTAATGACTATCTTGAGTGGCCACTAGAGGAATATTTAATTTTCGAGCCAATTTAATCGAGGCTTCGCGAAGCTCTTGTTGGCGTTCGAGTTTTGGGTGATGCATAATCTCGATGTAATAATTGTCGGGTCCAAAAATAGTTCGATATTCGAGAGCTAGTTTTTCAGCATTGTCAAAATCACGATTCCACAATAATCGTGATAATTCTGAACCCATACAACCCGATAAACAGATTAAACCCTCGTGACCTTCTATCAGTAAATCTTTATCCATGCGTGGTTTGTAATAATAACCTTCGAGATTGGCCTTAGTGACCATCTTCAGTAAATTGCGATAGCCGGTGATATTTTTTGCTAACAGAGTGAGATGATATCGTTTGGCATCAACATGAGCTTCTTTATCAAAACGAGTTCTGGTCGCGATATAGGCTTCCACGCCGATGATCGGTTTGATGCCTTCGGCTCGACATTTTTTATAAAATTCAATTGCTCCATAAAGATTACCATGATCGGTAATGGCTAAAGCCGGCATATCGTAGGTTTTAGCTTTTTTAATTAATTCTGGAATTTTACTTAGACCATCGAGCAGGCTGTAATGGGTATGATTATGAAGATGGACGAAACGAGACATATGACCATTATAGCAAAATATATCTTTTTTCAAGGTGGTGTTAATTCAGGTTTTTTGCTACGATGAGAGTAATTTAAAAGTAAAAAATATTATGAATCTTACATCATCTAGACCAACAATCGATAATATCGATAATAATGTATCCAATAATCTAATTTCTGATCCAAATCTAAGTAATCAATGGTATATGTTGAAAATTAACATATTTATCTTTTTTATACTTTGGTTTGTTTATATAGCTTTAAGTTATTTAGGTTTAATATTCTCCAGTGGAGGTTGGACTGGGTTAATTATAGGTCTACTCGGGCTTTTATTTTATGGAGGGTTATTTGCACACGTTTTTTTTGTTACTATTAAAAAACTAAGGGCTAGAGATTTTACTATCTATCTTGATTTGAGGATTGTATTGATACTGATTTTTCTTCAATTATTAGCTTATACTGGAAATGTTGGAGATTGTGGAGATGACATATGTAATTACCCAAGTAATTTTGGGTATAGAATGATGTTATTTTTAGCCATAGAAGAAACTGCCTTAGGATCCTTGTTTGCTTCTGTTACCTCTATCATTGGACCAATTGCGGCTGTAGGTTATTTTTTCACTATATTTCCTTTCTTAACTAATGTATTTTCTAATAGAAAAACTTATCAAGCGGTAAAGTATATATTATTACTGGTTATTGTGGTTGGGGTATTTCTTCCTCTGATGTCTATTTCAACTATATTAGACGATATGAGACGAGCAACAGCTATTCAATACAGTAATGTTGAGAATTGTAAGAGTGTGTTTGAGTATGATAAAAAAAAGGATTGCTATATTAAAATAGTCAAAAAAACTAGAGATTATAAAATTTGCGATAATATTCCCTTGATAAAAAATCCAAAATGGCAAGATGTTCCGCTGGAAGGTATGAGAAATACTTGTTACAAGGAAATCATTAAAGAGATTGTTCCCAGTCATGAGGAATGTAATAGAATTACTACTGATATTAATATCAGAGATAGTTGTTATAGTCGAATAGCAGACAAAAAAGCCTGTGACAGTATTGCAGTTGGTTATGGATTCTCTAAACCAAGATGTTATTTTAGTGCGGCAATATCAACAAATGATTACACCTTATGCCAGTTTGCGTTACCAGATGATATAGATTCCTGTTACCAGATAATTGGGGTAGAAACTAAGAATAAAGCAATTTGTGAGTTAATAAAGGGTGACACTATCAGACGGAAAAACTGTTTAGATATGAAAGATCCCAGAACAAGACTTTAAACGTCTGAATGGGTGGTCTATACTAGTGTTAATGTGGCTAGACTATTTTAAAGCAGATATTGATTATCTAGTCGGGGTGGATGAGGCTGGTCGAGGCCCCCTAGCTGGTCCTCTGGCACTCGGAGCGGTGGTTTTCCCGCGCTCGGGGATCGAAGCCTTGAGGCTGGCCTTGGCTGATTATCCGGCTGGAAAAGACTCTAAAAAATTAAGCCCCCGAGCGCGGGAAATTTGGCGGTCTAGAATCCTTAGTTTGAAAGTGGCTGGTCATTTGAATTTTGCAGTCACTTTTGTTAGTCCAAAATTTATTGATGATTATGGGATGACCCGAGCTTTAACTTATGGCTTAGCTAAAAATCTAAAAAAATTAAACCTAGATCCAACTCGTACCGAATTATTGCTTGACGGCAGTTTGCGCGGACCAGTCGAATACTCTAAACAACGAACGATTATTAAAGGTGATGAAAGTGAATTGATAATCGGTTTGGCCTCAATTGTGGCCAAAGTCACTCGAGATAATTATTTAAGTAAAATCGCCAAGCTTTACCCACTTTATAATTTTGAGCAACATAAAGGTTATGGGACTAAAGCTCACTGCGAAGCCCTGCGTCGTTATGGACCGTGTCCTATTCATCGCCGTTCTTTTCTTCATCGGATCTTGTCATAATTTAGATTAGTGCTAAACTTATAGACAGATCGTTTTTGAGAGGACGGGATATGTATGGTTTTAACTTTAAAAAGGGGTTAGGCTATGGTTATGTTAAGAAAGAAGGAAGTTCCAGTTGACTGTGAGAAAGTCAACCGCCTTGGTCAAAAGTATAATATTGAGACAATCCATGCGAATTGTCTCAATATCCGGTCGGGAGCCTGGTCTGTTCGAAGCTATCGTACAGAAGGGCTTGTGGTACTCTGTTGTTTTGGTTGTTGCGATGCAGTCCTTTTTACGATTTGGACTGAATTGAAGCAACGGAAAAATTTCAGGGGGAATCGAAATTACATCGTTCTCGTTTCGAAGAGTCGGCTGAAAGATTCAGCCAATGTTCGTGACGAAATCGAACGTATACGTCTTTCCCTCATCAGGAGAGAATTCAAAAAGAAAGAAGAAAAAGCGTTAAGGTCAGTCACGGCTGTGGCTGTCTGATTCGGGGTTGTCCTCTCAAAGGCAAAAGTGTGAGGCGTGGGAGTAATAGCTAAACTTCCGCGCCTTTTTTATGTTTAAAAAATAGTTTGCGCTTTTTAAAATTTTTGTTATACTAAAAAACATATGGTAGTTCGCATGCGACATACACGGGCCCACACTGGGAACCGTCGATCTCATCACGCGTTGAAAACAACGTCTCTTTCGACTTGTGCGAAATGTGCGACTAAACATCTTCGCCATCGAGCTTGTCCAAATTGTGGGACTTATCGAGGCCGAGAAGTCGTCAATACTCTGACTAAAGCAGTTAAAAAAACTGCTCCCAAGAGTGGCAAAAAATAAAGTCTAAACTTTTAGGTTTGGGGCTTTATTTTTTTATGATTAGGTCTTAGATTTTATCTAATTTGAAAATAAAATAAAAAGCTTATTATGGCAAATCGGCATCTCTCACGTAGTCTAGCAATGCAAGTCCTTTTTGAATGGGACTTCCATGGCTATCATTTAGAGCGAATAGACCAAACAATAAAGCAAGTAGCGGAAGAATTTGGTCCTGGCCTTGAGGAACAATCTTTTGTTGAAGCTTTAGTGTTGGGGGTAATCAAACACCATGATAAGTTAGATCAAATTATTGAAAAAGCCGCTCCGGACTGGCCGATTGCTCAAATTGCGATTGTGGATCGAAATGTTTTACGGATCGGTTTGTTTGAATTGTTATTTGGTAGCAAACAAGATGTTCCCGCTCGAGTAGCAATCAATGAATCAATCGAATTAGCTAAAACTTTTGGTGGGGAGAATAGTGGTCGTTTTGTTAATGGCGTTTTGGGGACGGTTTACAAGGAAATGGGAGAGCCAGGAAAAGACGATATCCCAGCTAAACAGCGACGAAAAATAGAAATTGCTTATGAAGATATGCCAATCGAACGCTTGGGTGGAGCAGTAGTTTATTCGCGAGAAGGTGGTGATTTAGAATTAGCTCTCGTTCACGATGTTTTCGGTTATTGGACTTTATCTAAAGGCCACATCGAAGAGGGTGAAGATCTTCAGACGGGTACGATTCGAGAAGTTAAAGAAGAACTCAATTTAGAGGCTGTGATTGAAGGTGAGTTAGGTCAAAACGAATATATTGCTACTCATCCAGAAAAAGGCAAATTACGTAAGCAAGTAAATTATTTTTTAACTCAAGCTCAGTCTAAAAAAGATTTAAAATTGGAAGCTAAAGGAGGGCTTGATAAGGCGGAATGGTTTGCACTCACTGAGATCCCTGACTTGCGAATGTATGATGATGTGCTACCTTTCCTGACAAAGGCGATCAATCAATTGAAACAATAAATATGGATTTAAGACATTTTGAACAGGTAATTGGCTTTAATTTCAAAGATAAAGATCTATTGAAACAAGCTTTTATTCACCGTTCTTATTTAAACGAACACAAAGACTTAACTCTCGGTCATAATGAAAGACTGGAGTTTTTAGGCGACGCCGTTTTGGAATTAGTGGTAACGGATTTTCTTTATCATAAATATCCCGATAAACCGGAAGGGGATCTGACCGCTTTTCGAGCGGCTTTGGTCAACGCTGTGACTTTGAGTGAACAAGCCTCCTTGTTGGCGATGAATGACTATTTACTATTGTCGAAAGGGGAAGCTAAAGATAAGGGCCGAGCCCGCCAATTTATTTTAGCTAACACTTTTGAATCAGTCGTCGGAGCACTTTATTTAGACCAAGGTTATGCTGTTGCGCAACAATTTATTACTCAAACAGTTTTAGTGAATGATGAAAAAATTGTTTCTCAAAGTTTAGCTCAAGATTACAAAAGTACTTTTCAAAAGAAAGCTCAGGAAGTTTACAGCCAGACTCCTATTTATAAAGTGTTAAGTGAATCTGGACCGGATCATAATAAACGTTTTGTAGTCGGATTATTTGTCGGAGAAGAAGCGATTGCTGAAGGTCAGGGACCATCCAAACAAGAAGCCGAACAAGAAGCCGCTCAAAAAGGTTTAGAAGACAAGTCTTGGTAAAACTATACCAGATTCTCACGATCGTGAGAATCTGGTATAGTTTTAGATTCTAAATTTTAAACGCAAATCAGCTTCGTTAGTTATATTGATAACTTCAGCAAATCGAGCGTAATTTCTAATTTCGAAAAATTCGATTAAGAAATCAATCTCTTTTTTGCAGGGGTAGGGAATAACCCAAATCGAATGTTGTAGTTCGATAAAACCTAATTCTTTTAATCGATCTCTGAAAGCGTCTCGTCGGGGTCGTAATTTCTCTGGAATATCGAAGAAAACTAAACGCCAAATTTTATCCCAATGTTTGGGGATATTAAGTTCCATTTTATCGATATCATAACGTAGAACCTCTTTTTTTCCTGCCTCTGTAATGACAATTTCAATTTTTCCATCAGATTCTTCTTGATAAGAAATTAAGTGGTGGTATTTAAATTCTTTTAGAGTTTGATAGAGATAATGGCGATCAATTTTTTGCCATTCCTTCGGAATCTTACTAATTATTTTTAAAGCTTGTTTAGGAGAGCGATTAAGAGAAAGTACCAGGCCAGCTTCTAAAGCTAACAATAATTTTTGCTTTCGAGGACTAGATATTTTCTTTCTAGGTTTAAGTGATTTTTTAAGATTCATAAAATTATTTTCTTAAATTTATCTTTTTATTTTTCAACTATACCAGATTCTCACGATCGTGAGAATCTGGTATAGTTGAAAAAAGATTTAAATGGTTATTTATCAAGTATTTATTAGAGTGCGATGTTTGAATACCTCGGGGCTTTGCCTTGGGGCATTCAAACACGCGATGTGTTTTGTATGGCCCCGGTGGGCCATACCTATTCTAACAAAACAACCATGGTGTTTAGCGTGCCTAATACCTCATCGGCTTCGAATCAGTAGATTCGTGGCTTGGCCATAAATACGTGAGGAC
>PCSX01000010.1:0-147 GCA_002772495.1 Candidatus Vogelbacteria bacterium CG22_combo_CG10-13_8_21_14_all_37_9
AACTTTCTCGCCAAAATAAGTGGGAAAAGTGGAAACACGAAAATCAATTTTTCGATTTTCAATCGTGGCGGAAAAACGACCATCTTGTGGTTTACGTTTTTCATCTAATTTCATATTGGTCAAAATTTTGACTCGAGCAATAATCGC
>PCSX01000010.1:165-1124 GCA_002772495.1 Candidatus Vogelbacteria bacterium CG22_combo_CG10-13_8_21_14_all_37_9
TAAATTTAGACTAGCGTGCAAAATACCATCGACCCGAAACCGGACTTGAACTTTATCAGCCGTCGGTTCGATATGAATATCAGAGGCTCCCCCAGCAATAGCATGCTGTAAAATCACCGACACAATTTTAGTGACTGGAGCTTCTTCGGTAATACTAGCCATTTTAGCTGGACCAGTCGGAACTTTAGCAAAACTCTCAACTGTTTTTTCGGCTGCTTCAATATTTTTATTTAAATCACCAAGGGTGTCGTCAGCTGATCCAGCTAGACCTTCATAATTTTTGACTCCCATTTTAAAACTATCCAAAGAAATCAAAAAAATTTTAAAAGGTAACTTATTTTTAGAAGCCACGAACTGAACTGCATCTTTTGCTTCGGCATTGTCTGGATCTACCATTCCCACCTCTAAAACTCCATCATTAATCGCTAAGGGTAAAATCTGGAAAAACTCCGCTGAATCTTTGGGAATATAGCGAAGAACATCAAGCGAAATTTTAATTCCCTTAAGATCGCGACTTGGGATTTCAAACGCCGAATTATTTGGCATAGTAATTATTGTTGCTGAAGGGCTCTAAGCAGATCTTCTTGAGCCGAAGGACTCAGACCAGACGATCCCTCATTATTATCAGCTGGAGTTCCGGCCGATGAATTGGTAGTAGTAGTGGAAATATTAATATTAATCCCCCCAGTTCCTGCTCCACCGGTACTGGGAGTATAAGCTCCGCCCAAACCAATATTAAGAAAAGGATTAGCTCGGCTCAAAGGTCGGACCGGAATAGGAACAGTGTAATCTTTCAAAATAGTATAGTAAGGATCTTTGATAAATTGTTCATTAATAGTTTTATCAATATTTTTAACACTCTGCAGTAAAGCTAGAAATCGCGTAGCATCAGCATCGACTGCTTCGGTCGAATTAGTCAAAGGCTGGCCATCAGGACCAAGGACCGAGACTCCAACGGA
>PCSX01000010.1:1248-7154 GCA_002772495.1 Candidatus Vogelbacteria bacterium CG22_combo_CG10-13_8_21_14_all_37_9
AGTCTTAATCTTCAAATTATACTGATAAAAATCTTTACTCTGAGTCGGAGTCGTCGTTTGGGCATTAACTGATTGGAAAGAAATTTCTTCCACATCCAACAATCGTAAACTGTGTGACAAATTATCCAGGAAATTCAAAAAATTATTATAAGACCCGGCCGTTGAAAAACTCATCCGGAGAGTCGAAATTTGGTGATCCAGACCACCCACCGTCGGATCTTGGCTAGTCGCTTTAGCTGGCGGGAGGGCTTTAGAAACCTTGTCAGCAACAGTTTCAATTTTAATATTCTTTATCTGCATCCCACTTTGTAAAGCAATCGAATTAACATCTAAGATTAGTTGAACATTATCAATATTGTCAGGTAGATAGCGATCCAGACGAACCAAATCACTATCTTTGATACTATTGATTCGTTGTTCTAAATCTTTACTGATTTTTTGTAATTCGGCTGTGGTTTTAAGACCCTCTTTCAAACTAGCGCGTTCTAAAACTAAAGTTTTGATCCCCTTACCCGAACCGTGAAGTAAATATTGTTTCAGATAAGAATTGTCACTACCGTAATACATTGGCATCGCCAAGCCAAAGAAAATAAGTCCGGCTAAGATGATAATAAAAATAGGAAAGAGGAAGCGCATAATTATAATTTAAAGATTAGTTTGTTTTTGAAAATTAATCACTATCGGATCAATACTTAAATCTAATTTGAAAATGACATTACCAAGTTGATCAAGGTCTAGATCATAAAAATTATAAGTGCTAATTTTGTCTTTAGCTTGATCACCAGCAAAAACTTTCGCTTGGTAAGCGACGTCTTGATAAGATTTAGCGACCCCACTGATAGTTAATCCTTTCTGATCAAATTTGAAATTAGTATAACCAACATTATCAATCGTCAAAGGATTGAGAACCTGTTTAAAAATAGCAACCACATTGACATGACTATCAATCAGCGCTTGACCGCGAGTAGTTTTAACTTCAATCCGTTTAGCCCGTTCCAAATTAGAAAAACCAAGTGACTCCCGATCGTGTTTGAGTGACTCCTGTAGACCACAACGACCACTCTCTCCGCAAGGGCTATAAATATCACTATAAATCCAATAATTAATCGCAAAAGCGCCCGCTAAAGCAATCAAAGACAGAGCTAAGAGAGCAAAAGATATTACCCCAAAGAAATTATTGGTTTCAGACCGACGAGGGGCTAAAACAGTCGGGGAAAAAGTTTTTTTCGGAATATAAGATTGATTGACTGGTTCCATAAATATTTAATTTTCTTCTAGTCCTCGTAAAGCGACCCCTAGAGAAACAGCAAATGATGGCCCGGCTGATTGTAAAATATTTCCTAGAAAAGCAGGAGTTTCGGTTTTATCAAATGGTGTACCTAAAGCAACTGGAATTCCTACTTCGCGTGAAGCAATATCAACTAAACCTTTTAATAAAGCTCCCCCGCCAACTAAAACTAACTTATCAATCGAGCGACGATTTTCTTTCTGATATTTTACCATTACTCGACTAGTCTCTGCAAATAAATATTCCACGGTGGGGTTAACAACTGCTCCTAACTCACCGTAAGTACTTTTATTATCAAGCATCCCTACTTCCCGTTTGATTTCTTCAGCTTTAGCAAAAGGCACTCCAAGGGAACGAGAAATGGCAATAGTGATATCTTGAGAATTTTTATTAATGGTATGAGAAATTCGCACTACTCCCCGATCAATAATCGCTAATTTACTACTGCCCGCTCCAATATCTAGAATAGCCGTAGCGCCTAAATCACCCCGCAACGATGAACGAATCGAAGAAAAAGTTTCTACTTCTACAAAATCAGGAATAAAGCCGGCGATTTTAGAAGCGTCTTGGATTTGTTTGACGGCTTCATTTTGAATAGCGACAATCAAAAGTTTGGTCATGGCTCGTTTCCCTTTTCCTTCGGACCATTCTAATTGAGCATCAGCGGTTGGAGGAATTTTAATCCAATCTAAGGACACTTCAGAAATGGGAATCGGCACATATTTTCGAGCTTCAATTGGCACAATCGAAGCTAAGCGAGAATCTTCCACTTCGGGAATTTCAGCATCGACAATTAAACTAGAACGCAGGGGAATAGCGATCGCTCCTTGACTAGCGGTAACATTAGCTTCTCGTAATAAATCTTTAATTAACTCGCCTAATTTTTCTGGCGATAAACTGGTGGCTTGGCCGACTGCCAAACCACCATAAGGACCAGTGGCTAATTCACCATAAGTTTCTAAAATAACCCGACCCCGATCATTACGTAATTGCACCACCTTGACCGAAGATAGGCCAATATCCACCCCAAAAAAACTATCTACTTTTTTTCTAGTTAAAGCAGTAGGTGTTCGGCCAATTAATTTTTTAAGAAAATCCAAAATAGGCATTATGATTAATAGCTAAATTATACCACGTTGACTCAACTTAGGTTAGAATGAGGGGTGGACAATTATGACTAAATTTTTATTAAATTTTTTCTTTCCCCTGCATTGTCTGGCTTGTGGTAGCGAGGGTCATTTAGCTTGCCCCTCTTGTCGAAAAAAAATCCCGCCAACTGAAAATCCGGATGATTTAATTAGAGCTAAAATTTTTGCCATCAGTGATTATCGAGATCCTTTAGTCCAAGCTCTAGTCCGAGTGCTAAAATATCAAGGTTGGAAAATCGCCAGCCTAGAAATAGCCGAATTAATTCTAGAATCGACTATAAACAACCCTAACTCCTTCTTATCTTCTCTCTTAACCCAAAAAATATCCCCACCTAGTGCCAAAATTTTATTAGTCCCGGTCCCCTTATCCCCTTGGCGTCGTTTTCGACGAGGCTACAATCAAGCGGAACTAATCGCCAAAAATTTAGTTCAATTAAAACCAGATTTGTTTGAACTACGAACAGATTTAGTTAAAAAAATTCGTCACACTAAATCCCAAGTCGAAATCCAAGAACGCCATAAACGACTTAAAAATTTAACTGGTGCTTTTGAACTGGTTGAAATTAATAAACAAAACTTAAAAGATCGAACAATTTTATTACTTGATGATGTCACCACTACCGGTACCACTTTTCAAGAATTAAAAAAACTTTTTCATCACACTCAAGTCAAGGAAGTTATTTGTTTAGCTTTTGCTCATGGTTAATTTTTACCAATCACTTTAAAACTCAAACCGCGAATGATCTCCGGCTCATCAATAGTAAAGCGAAATTCAGCACGCCAAACATCAGTACCTGATTGATAACCCACAATCGCTAAACTATTATCAATAAAAACCACATCTGTTAACTGAAAATCTTTAGCTCTAGCTAAATCTTCAGCCGGAATTAAAGTATTCAAATTATTAAATAAATATTGTTGAACCAAAGCGGAAACAGCCGGCGCAACTGGATTTGATTTGAATTGATTATCAATCTGATCAACGGTCGGTAATTTTTCCGAAGAAAGTCGTTCCAAACCAAGCGGAGTCAGACATTCAGTGCCCGGAGCCGGACTAGTGGAATTACCCCGTCTAAGCCATTGGCCATCCTGGCACTGCCAATAATCAGTCGGACCTAAAAACCAGCGAACTAAAAAACCGAGACCACTGATGATAAGCAACATCAAAATCAACCACCACAGTTTTCGACCCAAAAGTCGAAGTAAAAAACCCAAACTAAAAATCAAGATCAGAATCGCCACCGCCAAATATTGACCAACTCGATTATTGTAAGCGCGCCAAACTGACTGTTCAAAAAAATCTCGTTTTAAACTAGGTAGAATTTTAATCGTTTGCCAAATATTTTTTAGGGAAGGTGTTTCGATCTGACCAACTACTAAAACATATTTACCTAAATTGCCATTATTAGTCACGACAATAGTATAATTTCCAGCTGGCAAATTGGTCGTCGCTTCCGGACCCTTTAAATAATTATCCCCACTATAAGGTTCATAATATTTGGTCCAAAATTTCCCCTGGCTGTTAAGTGAGTCAGCGATTAATTCCCCTGTTTTGCTTTCTCCTTCCAATTGAATAATAAAATCTTCTCGAGCGCCCAGTAAATTAGGTGTTAATAAATTCCAATAAAATTTAAGTGGAGTATCCAGGTGAAAACTAAAGACTTCAGACTGACCTTTTAATTCACCATAAAAAGCTTGAGAAATTTCTGGCTGGTTAATAGTGATAATATTATTCGGAGCAACAGAATTATAAATCAATCGAGGTTGGTGAGCGAACACTGTAGTGGCCGTCAAAAATAAAAAGCTAATTAAAATTAATTTGATGATCTTCATAAAATCTATTTTGGTATTATAACCCAAATCATTCATCAGTGACTAATTTAAAGCGGTATTTTTTCTGAGACCAAATGGGTCCAGCGTAAGCCACCCCCACTCGAGGGAGACGTTTGATTTGGGTCGCTAAAATTTTTTCCCCCCGATCTTCAAACCAGAGACCGGTTTTAACCGTCGCTGGTTTATGATTAAAACCTTGGTCAAGATCTAAAGTTTTTGTCACTCGACCGGGACCAGAAATATTATTGAGAGCCCGAATTAAAATCGCCGCTGGATAACCCTTTTGGCCAGTCACAATATTCAACATTTGATGACAACCATAAACTAAGTAAAGATAAAAATAGCCGGCTGGACCAAACATCACTTTATTACGTGGCGTCTCGCCCCGACTAGCATGAGAAGCCTGATCCGTCGGACCATCATAAGCTTCGACTTCAGTAATTCGATAAGCTTTAACTTTCCCTCTTTGTTTAATAACAAGATATTTACCGACTAATTTTTCCGCCACCACTAAAGTAGCTTGGTTAAAAAATCTTGAGCTTAAAACTTTTTTCATAAACCAATCTTACCTAATATTTTGAAACAAAAAAGCCCCACCCAACAAAGTCGAGTAGGACTATTCTTAGTCAACTGATCAACAGTTTGACTAAGAAAAAACGCGATTAGCTCCCGAACGACTGAACTTGTTCAGTTATTCGGGGAAATTGGTGGCAAATCAACGACAAAGGCATAGCCATAATTCGACAACAACTTACTGTTGCCTGAAACGATGCGACTAGAGCCGATGTGATCCCGACTCATATAACATTGTCTCCAACTCTTTTGAGTGGAACCGTTAAAAGGATCATGCATGATGATCACTTTCGACAATTTCATCTCAATGAGTTTCTTTCTGGTCAAAGCCTGACAAATCAACCAAGTAAGCTCTAGACTCGGTCGGACTAAATTACAGGCTTGAGCCAGATTCAACATTTTCTGAATTGTCCGATCTTCAACCTGTCTAAAGACCGAACCGGGAAAGATCACGACTTGAGTCGTGATTCCACAACTGGGAATGAATTCAGTCGAAAGAAACCGAAGGGCTTGATTAGAAATGAACCTAACCGAAGCTTTCTTCATAATCTCTTCTTCTGACTCATTGCCAGCCACTCCATTTGAAGTAACTGATAAAGAAATCCCACCTTCTTTCTCCCATAATTCTAACTCGGATTTCTGTCCTAAAAAACGAGACAGTCCCCCAACTAAAATAGTAGCCAAGTCAGCCATATCGATACTCCTCATTTTTTCTTCCCCCATTAAAGAAGAAGCATGACCTTAGTCGTAATAACTAAAAAATACCGACAAATCAGAATCTTTTAGTTATAACCACCACCAAATTCATTTCTCAAAGACCTACTCCTTAATGTATTTTATATCTTTTTAGAATATTTGTCAATAGATAACAAATATTTAATATCAAAAACATTTTTTCCAGCTAAATTATAGCAAGTGACTTTTTTAAAACAAGCGCGACTAGCTAATTAACCAAGCACTGTTTCCCCGCTACATAGCCAGTCGTCCAACATAATTGCAGACTAAATCCGCCTGACGGACGATCAATATCCAAAACATCGCCAATTAAATATAGATTAGGAATC
>PCSX01000020.1:0-147 GCA_002772495.1 Candidatus Vogelbacteria bacterium CG22_combo_CG10-13_8_21_14_all_37_9
TAGATATACCCAGTTATCGACTGAAAAAGGATTGTTGATTTTGTTGATTATCTATGTCAAGGTGACACCTTCCTAATCACAAAAACCGCTTAACAAGGCGGTTTTTGCTTTATTAACCCTATGTCAAGGTGACACCTTGACATAGGA
>PCSX01000020.1:348-5254 GCA_002772495.1 Candidatus Vogelbacteria bacterium CG22_combo_CG10-13_8_21_14_all_37_9
ATGCAATCTCCCACTAATCGTTGGTTTGCGGGAGAAAAACTGGGGCATGATCCCAGTCCGAGTGAAGCTAGTCTTCATTTTGTTCAGTCCGGAGCGGCGACCACTTTTCGCCAAGATTACGAAACTAGGTTTCGGAATCAAAATCAAACTCCTAATTCTTCCTTGGTTTAATACCCGAATTTGTCGCCAGCGACAAATTCGGGTATTTTCAATCTTTTTTTGTTTTTTATTACTAGAGATCTTTGCTATAATTTAATTAAGATCCACCAAAATTTTTAACTATCACAATTTTGCAAAACAAAAATTGTGATGAGTAAAAACTTAAGTGGACAATAATTTTGTGAATAACGATTTTACTCAAATCAAAAATTTCCTCATCGATTCGCGTTTGGTCACTAAAGCTGTGGCTGAAGAAGCCGAGGCTTTAGCGGTGGAATCGGGGCGTTCCCTCGAAGATGTCTTAGTGTCTAAGGGAGCGATTTCGGAAGATGATTTCCGTCGAGTCAAATCTCATATTTTAGGCATTCCTTTTGTTGATTTACGAAAAGAAAAAGTAGCGAAAGATATTTTAAATTTAATTCCGGAACCAATTGCTCGCAAACACAACATTGTCGCTTATCGCCGGACCGAACAGGGTTTGGAAGTGGCGATGCTCGATCCCCTGGATTTAGAAGCGATTGATTTCGTTAAAAAATCTTTAGGGGTGAAAATTTTGCCTCGTTTGACCGATACCGAATCAATTCGGGGACTATTGATTCAATATCAAAAAAGTTTAAAAGCTGAATTTGGCGATATTATTCAACAAGAAACTAATATCTTAAAAAATTCAACTATTACTACCGATGAGGGTGAAGAAGCCTTAAAAAAATTAGCTGAAGACTTACCGGTCGTCCGAATTGTTGACTCACTTCTTGCTCACTCGATTTTACAAAAAGCCTCCGATATTCATATTGAACCCTATGAAAAAGAAGTGATTATTCGTTATCGGATTGATGGTTTACTCCATGATGCCATGGTTTTACCCAAAGAAGCTGGACCGGGGATTGTCGCCCGAATTAAAGTTTTAGCTAATTTGCGTTTAGATGAAAAACGCTTACCTCAAGATGGTCGTTTTAAAATTGATCGAGATGGCGCTCGAGTGGCTTTTCGCGTTTCCACTCTGCCAACCTATTTTGGTGAAAAAATTGTGATGCGTCTCTTGCCCGATGCCGTTCGGGGCTACACTTTGGAAGGTTTGGGTTTTCATGGGGAATGGTTGGAAATTTTACATCAAGCGATCAAGGTGACGACCGGAATGATTTTGGTCACTGGTCCCACTGGTTCGGGAAAAACAACTACCCTCTATACCTTACTCGATCTCTTAAATGAACCGGATGTCAATATCTCGACTATTGAAGATCCAATTGAATATCAAATTCCGCGGATCAATCAAACTCAAGTTAAAGCGGAAATTGGTCTGACTTTTTCGACTGGTCTCCGTTCTCTCGTTCGTCAAGATCCAGATATTGTGATGGTGGGGGAGATTCGCGATAAAGAAACCGCTGATTTAGCGATTAACGCCGCTTTGACTGGTCACTTAGTGCTGTCCACTCTCCATACTAATTCAGCGGCGGGCTCGATTCCTCGACTACTAGAGATGGGGACGGAAGCTTTTCTTCTTACTTCCACTTTGAATGTCATTGTTGCTCAACGCCTAGTCCGCCGTTTAACTGATAATCGGGAAGAATATTTTTTAACTAGTGCGGAAATAAAAAATTTGGGTGAAAAAATTCGTTTGAAACAGGTGTTGGAAGTTTTGAAAGCCGAAAAAATCATTGGTCCGAGTGTGACTTGGGAGAAAATTAAATTTTATCGTCCAACGGGTGATTTGGAAACTGCTTATCAAGGTCGGATCGGCATTCATGAAGTTTTAAAAATGTCACGTCCCATTCGAGAATTAATTACTAAGGGGGCGACTTCTGATCAGATTCGTGATCAGGCTTTAGAGGGAGGAATGATTACGATGGTGGAAGACGGGGTTATTAAAGCCGTGCAGGGCTTGACGACGATTGAGGAAGTACTCCGAGCGATCTCGGAGTAAATTAAAAATTAAAAATTTAAAATTAAAAATTGGAGATAAAAAATTGAAAGTTAAAAATTAAAAATTAAAAATTGGAGATTCAGATTTGGGGAATAAGTTAAAGATCAAAGATAAAAGATTTAAAATTAAAGATAAAAAATTTAAAATGGAAACAGGGATTAATAAACAGAAAAATGATTTTAAAACTAGGACTTATCTTTGGACCCTAGCCTTAGTTAAGCTGATTGAAAAAATGCCTAAAAGTGTTTTTGGGGAAGTAGTCAGTAAACAAGTTTTGCGAAGTGGTACGAGTATTATCGCTAATTACATTGAAGCTAAGGCGGCTAGCTCTAGAAAAGATTTTACTAATTTTTTTAATTATTCTTTAAAATCAGCTAATGAGTCAAAAGTTTGGTTAGCTTTGATTAGAGATACGACTAATAATCAAAAAATTAAAACCGAGGCAAAAAAATTATTAGGAGAATTGGAGGAAATTGCTAAAATATTAGGAGCTAGTCTGTTAAAATTAAGAGGCAGGAAATAATCTTAAATTTTTCATTTGTGTTTTTGATTTTAAATCTTTTATCTTTGATTTTTCATGAAATTTCAATTTAAAGCCAAAAATTTAACCGGGCAGGAATTAGATGGCAATCGGGAAGCGATTGATCGTTTGAGTTTGGCTCGAAGTTTGCGAGCGGAAGGTTGGACGCTGATTGTGGCGGAAGAAATAAAATCGGAACTAACTAAAACCAAATATTTAACTAAATTGTTTGCCCAGACTAAGCAGGGTCGAATTTCTTTAAAAGAAAAAATTCTGTTTGTTAATAATCTGGGAGCGATGATTGAAGCGGGTTTACCCCTCGTCCGAGCTTTAACGGTGATTGATCGCCAAACTAAAAATAAGCGAGTGAAAATTGTAGTGAAAGCAATTGTGGAAAAAGTGGATCATGGTTCGAGTTTGAGCCTGGCTCTAGCTAGTTTTCCGACTGTTTTTCCGGAAATTTTTATTGCCATGATTGGGGTGGCTGAAGAATCGGGTCGTTTACCAGAAACTTTGAAATTACTAGGAGAACAATTAAGTAAAAGTTATGATTTACGTCGAAAAATTATTGGCGCGATGATTTATCCGGCCATTATTATTTTGGCGATTGGGACGGTCGGAGTCTTGATGTTGATTTTTCTGATTCCAACTTTGGCGATAACTTTCCGAGAATTAAATGTTCCCTTACCACTTTCAACTCGTTTTGTTATTGCTTCTAGTGATTTTATTTCCAATAATTTAATTTTATGTTTCGTTTTTGTCCTAGCTTTGATTAGTGGTTTTTATTATGCCAGTCGAACTGTCTTGGGTCATAAACTGATCAATCGAAGCGTCTTATTTTTACCAGTAGTTGGTACTTTGAGTCGTCAATTTAATTCCGCTGCTATTATGAGGACTCTGTCTTCTCTGATTAGTTCTGGCGTGTCTATGGTAGAGAGTCTGCGAATTACCCGCAAAACAGTTAATAATAATTATTATCAAACTTTTTTAGCCAAAGCGATGACTCAAGTCCAGCAGGGTTTACCGCTGGGCTCGGTTTTTGAAGATCGACCTGATCTTTTTCCGACCTTGGCTATCGAGATGGCTCAAGTGGGAGAGGAAACTGGTAAATTGCCAGAAATGCTTTTACGAGGCGCTTTATTTTTTGAAGCCGAGGTTGATCAAGCGACTAAAAATTTATCGACCATTATTGAACCGGTCTTGATGATTGTGATTGGAATTGCGGTTGGCTTTTTTGCCGTTTCGATGTTGGGACCAATGTACTCTTTGAGTGGAGCAATTAACTAGTAGTTTATTAGTTTTAAAGTTTATTAGTTTTTAAGTTTGTATTCAACTTGATAATTTGCAGACTTAAAAACTAAATGAATATTAGACCTTGTAATTAATGTTATTTCAATCTAAAAATAAAAAATCTAATCTTGGCTTGACTCTCATTGAGGTCGTTATTGCCATAGCTATTTTTTTGATGATCGGGGTGGCGATTTATAACGCTTATGTTGGTATGTTTAAAATGATTACCGGGGCTCGGGTTCAATTGATTGCCACCGCTTTGGCTAACGAACAAATGGAAATTATTCGCAATATGCCTTACCAAGATGTTGGTTTGCAAGATGGTGTGCCAGCCGGAGCGTTGTCTCGATTTCAAACTTTAACTCGTGATGGAGTTAGTTTTTCTGTTCGTTTGAGTATTAGTGATATCGATAATCCCTTTGATGGCCAGATTGGCAGTACTACTTATCCAGATTTAGCGCCTAATGATTATAAATTAGTCGAAGCCGAGATCTCTTGTCCGACTTGTCAAAATTTACAACCTTTTACCATTTCCACTTATGTGGCGCCGAAAAATTTAGAAAATAATAGTGGTAATGGGGCTTTGTTTGTCCAAGTTTTAGACGCTAATGGCGCGCCAGTAACCCTAGCCGATGTTAATATTGTTTTAGCTAGTTCAACAAATCCGGTGAATATTAATGAACGAACTAATCAAAGTGGTTTTTTCCAATTAGTTAATACTTATCCAGCTAATCTCGCTTATCAAATTATCGTTTCTAAGACTGGGTATTCTAGTGAACGGACTTATGCTTCAGGGGAAGCGGGGATTGCTAATCCGGTCAAATTAAATGCGACCGTGGTGGCTGGCCAGGTGACCCAATTAAGTTTCGGCATTGATCGTTTGGCCAATTTAGAGTTGAAAACGATGACTAAAACTTGCACTCCGATTGCCTCGGTACCGATTACTTGGCAGGGAACAAAATTATTAGGGACCAATCCTAATGTTTTGAAAGTTGATCAAACTTTAAGTACTGATG
>PCSX01000020.1:5287-6845 GCA_002772495.1 Candidatus Vogelbacteria bacterium CG22_combo_CG10-13_8_21_14_all_37_9
GGGATACTTATCGTTTTAGTGCTAGTTTATCAGGCTATGCTTTAGTTGGTTCGCTTCCACTTCAATCTTTAAATATCGCTCCAGCCTCTAATAATGATATTAAAATCGTTTTAGCTCCGAGTACGGGTCGAGGTCTATTAGTTTCAGTGCGCGATGGAGCCAGTAGTTTACCTCTTTCCGATGCCACTGTTTCGATTTCTGGACCGAGCCCGAGTCAAAGTTTAATCACTAATCAAGGTTTTTGGGTCCAGTCAGATTGGTCGGCCGGAGCGGGTCAAACTTATTGGTCGGCGCTTGATAAATTTGCGACGACTGATGGCAATATTGATTATGCTAGCACCACTGGTCAACTTAGTTTAGTTAAGACGGGGGCCACTTATGTCAGTAGTGGTTATTTGGAATCATCAATTTTTGATACTGGTTCGGCTACTACTTCTTATATTCAATTAGCTATCTCGCCTTCGACTCAAGCTAGCACTACTGGGGCGGGCAGTGTTCGACTGCAACTAGCTTCTAGTAATGATCAGGCCACTACTACCTGGAATTACACTGGACCAGATGGGACTGATCAAACTTTTTATAACGCTACTTCGACTACGATTAATGCGGTAGTTAACAATAATCGTTATTTACGTTATAAACTTTATCTCCAAACTGCCGATTTAAATGTTTCGCCAACCATTTCCGATATTTCCCTGACTTATAGTTCGGAGTGTCTACCTTTTGGTCAAGTTTTTTTTGATAATTTAAATAATGGTACTTATACCGTGACCGTTAGTCATGATGCTTATCAAGATTTTGGAACAACCTTTAATGTCAATGATACTTGGCAATTTTTAGAAATTCCCCTTAATGCTCTCTAAATAATGACTAAACTTAATTATCAATCTGGCTTTACCTTACTGGAAATTCTGGTCGTGGTCGGAATCGTGGTGATTATTAGTGTGCCTTTATCACAATTTCAAAAAGATGTTTTTGTCCAAAATAATTTAGTCCAATCAGGCGTTTTGGCGGAAGAGGGCGCGCGATCAGTTTTACGGCAATTTACCAGTGAATTGCGAAGCGCTGCTCCGGCTAATACCGGGGCCTATCTCTTAGCAAGTGCTGGTACTAGTACCCTGACTTTTTACAGTGATACTAATGGTGATGGCTTGCGAGAGCGGATTCGTTATTTTTTAGCCGGAACAAGTTTGAAAAAAGGCGTGATCGCTCCGACTGGTTCACCAGCCACTTATGTTTCAAACAATGAAAAGATTAGCACTTTAACTGATAATGTTATTAATAGTACTTCGACCGATGTTTTTTCTTATTACAATGAAAATTTTAATGGCACGGGTACGCCCTTAGCTCAACCAGTTGATATTTCCTTGATTCGTTTAGTCAAAATTAATCTAGGTATTGATCCGAACCCTAATCGTCCTTTAGCGCCGATTTGGCTGACTTCTTTGGTGATGATTAGAAATTTGAAGGGCAACCTTTGACAAATTTAAAATTAAAAATTAAAAATTAAAAATTAATTGCAAGAAAAAATTAAAAATTAAAAATTAAAGATACAAAA
>PCSX01000032.1 GCA_002772495.1 Candidatus Vogelbacteria bacterium CG22_combo_CG10-13_8_21_14_all_37_9
CATACCTATTCTAACAAAACAACCATGGTGTTTGGCGTGCCTAATACCTCATCGGCTCTGCCGTGAGGATAGGACACGCAACTTGTTTTATTATGATATAATGAAAGGTAGAAATTGTCATTTTGTAATGGAACAGTAAAAAAGAGGTGCCGGTGATGAACAAAAGAGTGACTAAAGGAGACATCAGGATTTACCTGATGATGTGGAAGGGTGCTATTATGACCGTCTGTGTCGCGAGTCTGGTTGGCATCATCCTTGGTCCAGTCTATCTTTTGATCATTTTTCCGTTGAAGAAAATGATCAGAAGGTATTCGATCGATTTTTCGGATTTGCTCAAAGGTCTTTGATGACTTTTAGGCAAGAAGATTGTTTGTTAGCTCTCTACCGCAAGGAGGAGGGCTTTTTCTTTTTTTTAAATTAATTTACCTTTCACTTTTCATCTGCTAAAATTAGAGGATATGGATAATTACAATTTAGATCAAGTATTGAAAGAACTTAAAGAATTAAGTAAAGAAAATAATAAATTACTTCATGATCTTCATCGGAATTTATGGTGGGGACGGTTTTTCGGTTTTATTCGCTGGGCGGTGATTATCGGGTCGGCTGTTGGTTTTTACTACTATTTTCAACCAGTTTTGGATGGTTTAATTGGTTCTTATCAGACGATTATCGAAGGGGTCAATAATTTATCGAATTTTTAGCTTGGAATACTAGTTTTAAAATTCTAAATTTCTACCTTTATAAGCCTCAGCTTCTTTAATGAAATTTTTACCGATTTTTGTGCTGTGAACAATGGAGTGGCAATTAGAACACAAGAGAATACATTTTTTTAGCTCAATCTTAATAAAATCCCACTTTTTATTAGCCACATTGCCAATAATAAAATCTTTTTCTTCTGGTTTGAGGTGATGAAATTGAAAGGCCGATTGATCTCCTTTCCAATTACAATGTTGGCATTTTCCCCCTAAGAATTTAATCGCAGCAGCTTTGGCACGGTATCTTCTGATTTTAGTATTACATGAGCCACAACGAGCTCGACCTTTTTTATGATAGTATTTAAATTCCTTATGACACAATCGACAAGTGATCATATCATTTAGTATAGCATTATAGGTTCTATTAGAAAATTTTAAAATGTTGAAAAATGACCTACTTTTTGTTATCATACGATAGTTATTTAATTGCCCAGGTAGCTCAGTTGGTAGAGCATTTCGCTGAAGACGAAGGGGTCGCCAGTTCGAGCCTGGCCCTGGGCACCCACACCTATATTTTTATTAGAGTGCGATGTTTGAATACCTCGGGGCTTCGAATCAGTAGATTCGTGGCTTGGCCATAAATCCGAGGTATTCAAACACGCGATGTGTTTTGTATGGCCCCGGTGGGCCATACCTATTCTAACAAAACAACCATGGTGTTGCGTGCCTAATACCTCATCGGCTCTGCCGTGAGGATAGGACACGCAACTTGTTTTATTGCAGACTATCTGTGATACGGCTTTTTAATTGAGCTAGAGCTCGGCCGTCTTTCTTGAGAGCAAATTCTCTTTTTCTAGCGTCAGCCTTTTTTATAAAAGCCTCGTAATATCGTAGTTCGAAAGGACGGCGAGTTTTAGTCGATGGAACCAGTCCATTGTTATGATCAGATAGTCTGCGTCGTAAATCATTAGTGGAACCAAAATATAACTTATTGTCTTTTAAACTTTTTAAGAAGTAGACATAAAACATATCTGAATTATATGATTTACGGCTATAAAAATATAGGTGTGGGTGCTGGGCACCCATATGTGGCCAACGAAAAACCGATACTTTTGTATCGGTTTTTCGTTATTTTGTGAGTAATTTAAATCGTGCGGATTTTAACTTTTTGGACTCGGTCTTTATCGATACGAGGCAGTTTAATAGTCAGCAAACCGTGTTTTTCAAAAGCTTCGGCATTGTCCGGTTCGACTTCACTCGGTAGTTCAACCGTGCGAGCAAAAGAACCCCAATATAATTCGCGCTTAACATAATTATCGGAGCTAAATTCAGTTTGATTTTCCCTTCGGCCTTCGATGGTGATTGATTGGCGAGAAATATTGATATTAATATTTTCTGGTTTGACCCCAGCAATCATAGCTTGGACCACGACTTCATCAGGGGTTTGGTACACATCGATGGCTAGTTCGCCCGTCTCTTCAACCTCTTCATCATCAGACACCCAATCATCATCACTGACCCGAGCTTGTTTGATCGGTTTCTCATCATCAAAAACATCGTCATCGGTGACAGAGATACTACCGGTGATTCTTTCAAAAAAAGAACGTTTGTCTTTACTGTTGAACATAAAAATAATTAAATTAACTTATTTAGTTTAGGTTTGATTCTTTTAACGCATTCAAACAAAAATAATAAAATCATCGCGACGATCCACAAACTTAGGAAAACGGAAAACATCATTTGACCGTCATTGATTATTATAAGGAAATTAAACAAGCCATGCAAGGTGATAGCGAGGATTAAACCACTAATGACCGCTAAAATTTTAATTGAGCGTCGCTGATAAAAAGCTAAAGCCCAGAAAGCTCCAATCAAACCAGAAGAAACGGCATGTAAAACAGAGGCACCAAGGAAACGTAAACCACCGGTGAAGAGAAAGATAGAAGCTGGTTCTCCGGTTGTAATCGTATTGAGTAAAAATAAAACATTTTCCATACTGGCAAAGCCGAGGGCAATGGTCATAATATAGACTAGAGCATCGATTGGTTCATCGAAGTAGCGATTGCGGTAAATAATTGCTACCATGGCTAAAAATTTTAGACCTTCTTCAACTAGGGCTAAATAAAAGAAAGGTCCGGAATTAGTAAAGAAATCACTTAATTGACCAGTTAAAGAGGGGGTAACAAATAGACCTTCAAGGAAATAAGCTAGAAAAACAATAATAGCCCCTAGGACAAAAGATTCCAGTAACAGACCCTTAGGTTCAGGTTTGGCTTTGTCTTCTCGCAACCAAAATAGCAACCAAATTATGACCGGTAAAATACCACCAACTAAGGCATAAAAAAATAGAGTAAAAGTGAGATTGACACTAGTCATTATTGTGGATTGGGCCAAGCGCTAATCATTAATAAAGAGTCTGATTCAAATTGACTAATTTGCCAGATTTCTTCGGTGACAAAAGGCATAAAAGGATGAAGCAGTTTAAGCGACTGAGCTAAAATTGTTTGCAGACTAAAAGCTCGTTTTTTAGCTGTTTCGTCATTGCGAGCTAAAATTGTCTTACTGTCTTCAATAATTTGGTCAGCTAAGCGATGCCAAAGATAATGATAAATTTTCTCACCGGCCAAATAAAATCGGAAGTTATCTAAATCAGCAGTAACTTCTTTGGCTAAAGAATTAAATTCGGTCATCAATTCAATATCTAATTCTTGATCGGAATTAATTGAAAAATTATATGATTTAGTATTGTCTAAAATAAAACGACTAATGTTCCAAATTTTATTGGCAAAATTTTTGTAACCGCGGATTTTACTTTCATCTAGAGCGAGAGCGGTACCAGGGGTATTACCGATAATTAGAGCCATTCGAAGAGCATCGGTGCCATATTTAGTCCCGAGTTCAATTGGACTAATGACGTTACCTTTACTTTTACTCATTTTTTGATTTTTAGCATCGCGTACCATACCGTGAAAATAAACCGTTTTAAAAGGCACTTGGCCGGTTCGATAGAGTCCCAACATAATCATTCGAGCCACCCAGAAAAAAATTAAATCCGAACCAGTTTCCATGACCGAGGTGGGATAAAAAGTTCTATAATCTTCACCGTCTGGATAAGCTAAGGTGGCAAAGGGCCATTGACCAGAAGAAAACCAAGTATCAAAAGTGTCGGGATCGGCGATTAAAGCAGTCTGACAATGAGGACAAGTAGCGTTTGCCTTTTGATCTAAATCAACTAATCCATAATCACAAGTCGGACAAATTTTAGCTGGAATGGGAATACCCCAGGCAATTTGACGAGAAATATTCCAATCTCGAATATCATTGAGCCAATTGAAGTAAACCTTTTCTTGCCAGTCGGGGATAATTTTAATTTCACCATTTTTGACGGCTTCAATAGCCGGTTTGGCCAGAGTCTCCATCTTGATAAACCACTGAGGCATAATTCGTGGTTCTAAGATTCGGTTGCATTTATAACATTTAATAACAGCGTGTTCGTAAGCCTCTTCTTTGATCAAGAGACCGAGGGTTTTTAAATCAGCCACTACTTGTTCACGAGCGACAGCCACTTTTAGGCCAGCGTATTTGCCAGTTTTAGTATTTAGTTTGCCATTATGATCGATAACTTCGACACTGTCTAAATTGTGACGTTTAGCAATTTCGTAATCGTTAGCATCATGAGCGGGAGTAATTTTTAAGGCGCCAGTGCCGAAATCTTTTTCTACTACTGGATCAGCAATTACTTTTAAATCCATGGTGCCAATCGGGGTTTGAACTTTTAAAGTTTGACCGATATATTCTTGGTAACGTTCGTCTTCAGGGTTAACAGCGATAGCCACATCACCAAACATCGTTTCGGGTCGGACGGTGGCGACAATCAAAGGACCGTATTGTAAATAATAAAGTTTATCTGTTTGAGTTTCGGCTTCAGTTTCTAAATCAGAGAGGGAAGTCTGGTGTTTGGTACACCAATTCACAATTCGTCGACCGCGATAAACCAAACCATCATCGGTTAATTTTTGGAAAGTAGCATAAACAGTTTTAATAATGTCTGGGTCAAGAGTAAATTTTTCCCGAGACCAATCACAAGAAGCACCGAGAGATCGTAAACCATTTTCAGTATGATTTTGATTCTCTAGGGTAAATTTCATAATCGCGTCATATAATTCTTCGCGAGAAAAATCAAAACGAGATTTACCTTCTTTTTCTAATTGTTTTTCAAATACCACTTGGGTTTCAAAACCAGCATGATCAGTGCCGGGTAACCATAAAGTTTTAAACCCCTGCATTCGTTTGTAACGAATCATGATGTCTTCGAGAGTGATAAAGAGGGCATGACCAGCGTGAAGATGTCCGTTGGCATTGGGTGGGGGCATAATAATAGTAAATGCGGACTGGCGCGGACTTAACGCGGACTTACGCTGACCTTCTTCCTCATTTTGTCCGCGTCCAGTCCTCATTTTGTCCGCGTTGATTTTGGGGAGATTGTCGGGATTGAAATAACCGCTGTTTTCCCACAGTTCATAAATCCGCTTTTCGGTTTCAGTCGAGTCATAGGGCTTAGTTAGTTTGTTTTGGTCTGATGGTTCTGACATAGAGCTATTTTAACAAAAAAGCTTTTGTTTTCAAAGCTTTAAATTACCATCAGCTTTAATTTTTTGACCACTGATTAGACTTGGTTTGTGTTTAATTTTTTTCACTTGGAAATAAGCCGCCCCAGCAATCATCGAAGCGTTGTCGCCGGTGTGAGTTTGGGCCGGAATAAGTAGTTGCGGTTTAGTGGCTAGAGTTTTAACTAATTTTTTGAAAGTGTCGCGGATTTGACGATTGGCGATGACCCCACCGCCAACAATAATAGTTTTGGCTTTAAAATCTTGACTGGCTTGTAAGGTTTTTCGCAGTAAAACTTCAGTGACGGCAGTCTCAAATTCCAAAGCTACTTCGGCTTTAATTTCAGCAGTTAATTTACCTAATTTGGGTAATAAATATAAAACGGCGGTTTTAAGACCAGAAAAAGAAAAATCATAATCTTTGGAATTGATCATGGGTCTCGGTAAGACAATCGCAGACTGACGCGGACTGGACGCGGACTGACGCAGGATGCTCGCTTGTTCCGCAATGTGAGATATATGTGGTCCGCCCGGGTAGGGTAGGCCTAATAGGCGAGCGACTTTGTCAAAAGCTTCACCAACGGCATCGTCGCGGGTTTGGCCGATTTTTTTGTAGTCGCCAACTTTTTTCATTAAAATAATTTCAGTATGGCCACCAGAAATAATTAAACCCACTGCCGGAAATTTTACAACGGGATTTACTTTTTTATTTTCTTGCCCGCCTAAGTTTTGTTTTTTAAAATTTTGGCGGGTGATCTTTGATTTTTGATTTAGTATCACTGATACTAGGTGTCCTTCAAGATGATTTACTCCTAAGAGGGGAATATCCCACAGTAGTGATAAAGCTTTCGCTAGATTAATTCCGACCCAGAGAGCTGGTTCTAAACCGGGTCCGGCGGTGACGGCTAGATAATCGATTTTGGGTTTAGGTAGATCTAAAATTTTAGACCAAAACTGTTCCTTCAATTCCAGTTCGCGTTCGAGTAATTTTTCGATTTTATTTAATTTTCTTGCCTGCTTAAGTTTCGTTGAACGAAATTTTGGCAGGTGATTTTTTATCTTTGATTTCTTAAACACTTCCAATAACAAAGGAATTAGATTTTTCCCATGTTCTCTTTTGGCTAAGTTAGGGACTACTCCACCATAAGCTTGATGAATGGCGGTTTGAGAGGAAACAACTTCGGCTAAGATCCGGAATTTTGGCTTAGCCAAAATTCCGGTCGCTTCCACTAAACTGATCGCGCTGTCGTCACAACTTGTTTCTATCGCTAGGATTTTCATACAATAGTCT
>PCSX01000022.1:0-163 GCA_002772495.1 Candidatus Vogelbacteria bacterium CG22_combo_CG10-13_8_21_14_all_37_9
AAATTACTAAATTACTAAATTAAAAATTATCACGAACTCGCGCGGCCGCGCGAGTTCGTGATAATTTGATTAAAGGGCTAATTAATATCAAGGTGACAGTTTGACATTGGGGAACTAATCATAGTTATTTTCTGTTTGTGATTATTGGCGGTTAATCTTTATC
>PCSX01000022.1:225-3803 GCA_002772495.1 Candidatus Vogelbacteria bacterium CG22_combo_CG10-13_8_21_14_all_37_9
AGAAAAACTTGGGACAAAAAAGAAGGAGGGATTGTTGTGAATGATATCGAAGGCTACACCAAAAACAGATTTGCATTAGAAATCTGGAAGATTGTTCAAAGATTAGAACGAGGGAGAATCTATTTCGCACCATCGTTTTCTTGGGTCAAATCTTCCACTGGGCAATTAGAATACTTTGCCCTGTTCATTTTCCATAAGCGAAGTCGTCAATGGTGCACGGTCGAGCTAGTCAAAGATGGTCAGTGGTGTGATAATACTTTCACTAATTCACTACCAACTAAAATTGGCTTGAAGAAAATTCTTCGATCTTTGAAGAAGACCCTATTTCCTCTCCAACGACAGTTTTCGCCACAATTGCCTCTTTTTTAGTTTAGTTTAAAGCCCAGGAAATCAAGTGTTTTTAACACTTGATTTCCGGGGCTTTACTTTTTAGGAGCTTGGGTGTATAATGTACCTAACAATCAAATTAATTTAAAGCCCTGCGGGGCATTTTTAATATCTTTTATTATGTCATTACTTAATTATTTTAAGGACACTCGTTCAGAAATGAAGCATGTTTCTTGGCCTACTCGAAAACAAGTGATCAACTTCACTTTATTGGTTTTATTGATTTGTATTTTAACCGGAATTTTTTTAGGTTTATTTGATTTTCTTTTTACGACTGGATTAAAAGCTTTAATTTTAAAATAAATTAGCTTATGGCTCGACAAGAACTTAATCAAGGACGAAACTGGTATGCGATCCATACTTATTCTGGTTATGAAAACGCTGTCGCTCGTAATTTGAAACAACGTATTGAATCTTTGGGTATGGAGGATAAGATTTTTTCCGTTGTAGTGCCATTGGAAAATAAAGTCAAAATTAAAGGAGGAAAGAGAGTGGTGTCAGAGGAAAAAATCTACCCCGGCTATGTTTTAGTCGATATGATTGTGACTGATGATTCTTGGTATGTGGTTCGTAATACTCCGCGAGTGACTGGTTTTATTGGTTCGGGAGTTATTCCAGTACCTTTAGATAAAAAAGAGGTTGATGAACTTTTTGCTCGAATGGGGAATGAGATTGTTAAACACAAAATTGATTTAATTATTGGTGAATCAATTTCTATTATTGATGGTCCTTTTAAAGAACTAGAAGGTAAGGTCTCTGAAATTGATGATGAACGAGGTAAGGTTAAAGTTTTGGTTTCGATGTTTGGACGCGAAACTCCGGTGGAATTAGACTTTTTACAGGTTAAGAAAATCTAAGGAGCGGAGCGACTATAGATTTCTTAACCCCGCCCTCATAGATATTATGTATTATGTCTATGTTATAAAAAGAGAAAATAAACTTGGTTATTATATTGGTTACACTAATGACTTACGTCGCCGGTTCAAGGAACATAATTCTGGACAAAAGTGTAAATTACTATATTATGAAGCCTATCTTACGGAAGCTTTAGCTAGGCGACGTGAACTTAAACTAAAGCAGTTTGGTGGAGCCTGGCGGTCTTTAAGAATTAGATTAACAGAAAAATGAGGGCGGGGTGATGATTTTTATAGTCACTTCGTTCGTTAAAAATCAATCATGGCCACTAAAAAAGTAGAAAAGAAAATCAAACTTCAAATCCCAGCGGGCAAAGCGACTCCCGCTCCACCAGTTGGCACTGCTCTCGGACCAGCGGGCGTTAATATTGGTGATTTTGTCCAAAAATTTAATGCCGCTACTGCTCAAATGGCTGGCTCGATTATTCCAGTAGAAATTTCAGTCTATGCTGACCGTAGTTTTGATTTTATTTTAAAAACCCCACCGGCAACTGATTTTTTGAAAAAAGCGGCTCAAATTGAAAAAGGTTCTGGTAAAAATAAGATTGCTAAGGTGGGTAAAGTGACTAAAGCTCAAATTAAAGAGATTGCGGAAAAGAAGATGCCTGATCTTAATGCTAATGATCTTGAAGGAGCGATTAAAATTATCGAAGGTTCAGCTCGTTCAATGGGTCTGGAAGTAACGAATTAATCCATTATCCGCCAACTGATTGAGATGAAGCTGGAGCTAAAAAAACAAAATCCTCAGATTGACTATGAGCCAAATCTGAGGGTTTTGTTTTTTTCAAGACTATGTTAGCTTAAATTTGGAACTCATTGACAATTGGATAAGAAAAGGGGAATTAACCCCATAAGAAAGGATTAGCGATTATGACTCTCATTGACCTTGGTAGAATCCTTCGAAAGGAAGAAACCCCACTTGAAGGTAGGATAATTAACAATCTGGAGGAAATGGCCGAGATCTGTGCTTATCTTCACCAATCTGGTTTCAAAATCGCCTCCACTACGGGTGTTTTTGATCTACTTCATATCGGTCATGGCCGATATTTAGGAGAAACTCGTTCATTAGGGGACATCAGCATTATTGAAGTCGATTCAGATGAATTAGTCAGGGCTCGTAAGCCTGACAATCTGCATCGGCCGGTCGTCCCTCTGGCGGAACGACTGGAGATGCTTTCCCAACTACGTTGTGTGGATTTACTTTTTCCACTCAAGCCTTGTGAAGACACAACCGAATTTATTAAGGTAATGAAGCCGGATATTTTTGTGGTTTCAGAAACTTCTGAAGATTCGAAAGAACCTTATTTAGCTCGGGTTCGTCCGCACTGTGGTCAAGTGGTAATTTTACCGGCTCAAGCGACGATTTCCACCACTCGTCGAATTCAACGAATGATGATGGCCGGTGGTATTGATCAGTTGGTTGTGGTTAGAGATCTAGTAGCTGATTTGATTGATGCTGCTAGTGGTCAGGTTTTAGCAACAGAAGAGAAAGGAGAAAATCCCATTGTTTGATGAAAATAAGTTGATCATCACCTACATACCGGTGATCCATAAAGCTTTACTGGAATTTTTTTGGGAGATCGGATCTCCCATTTTAATTCTTGGTAAAAGTTTACTCGAAGATTTTTCCCAGTTGGAGCACGATTTGCGGGCTATTCGACCGGAAGAAGCTCGACAGATGTTGATCGGGCTTGGTTTCAAAGCAGAAATTTTAAGTCGCTCTGCTTTACTCGAGCTCTCAACTTCAAGTACTTGTATCTTACCAAAAGATGAAGTGATGCTTGAGTTTGCTGAGAAATATCTACCCAAGCATCAGGTGATTTTTCAAGAGTGTTTTATTCGTTGGCACAAAACGAATGTCACCAGTGAAGAGTCGCTTGCACCGGATCAAGTTGTCTCTGTTAGTGAATTTGCTAAAGAAATGATGGGAATGGCTTATAAACAAGCGGACTCATCAACTGACTGGTGGAGACAAGTTGGTGCTGTCATTACTCAAGGGACTAAAGTTTTAGTAACTGCTTATAACCAATACCTACCGACCAGTTTCTCTCCGGTGATTGATGGCGATATTCGGGTCTGTTTTGGTTTTGGGGAGCAACTAGAAATTTGTGGCCCCATTCATGCTGAAGCCTCGGCGATTGCCCATTGTGCTCGTAAAGGTTTAGCAACCGAAGGCGCTGATCTTTACTGTACTACCTTTCCTTGCCCTGGCTGTGCTCGGAGTATCATTAAAGCTGGAATTCGCCGAGTTTTCTATGTTGAAGGTTACTCGGTGGC
>PCSX01000022.1:3829-6567 GCA_002772495.1 Candidatus Vogelbacteria bacterium CG22_combo_CG10-13_8_21_14_all_37_9
GTCAAGTAGAGATCATTAAAGTTAAGGTCCAGTTCTGAATTCGAGACCGCTTATCCAATTTACCGACCATCGTGTGTTTACATGCGATGGTCTTTATTTTTGATAACCGATTGGAAAATTAAGAATTTTAGTTTTATTTTTCGATTTAATTATTCCACCGACGAGTAAATGAGCGTGGAGGTGAGCAACCGAAGCGCCAGTATAATCAGAATTACCAAATCTGATTGTTAAACCACCCGCCGGTAATTTGTATTTTTTTGATAACCATTTTAAATGATCAGCTAATTCCGCCAAAGCTGGTTTAGAAATTTCTTTTAGATGTTCTATATGTTTGCGATGAATAATTAAATAATGATGATTTGTTCCCGGATAAGGATAATCATTTTTAGTCACCACCCAATATTGGCCAGTTTTTTCAATTGGGTTATCATGATAAGGTTTTAAATATTTTGGACAAAAAGGACAAGCACCAATTTTAGCTAATTCTTTCATTTTGACTTTCTGGGCTACTTCCCGAGTGTGACGAAAGTTTAATAATTTGTTTTTCATAATGAGCTAATCCTAACATTTTTTTTAAAAAAATATACGGCCGACTCGTCTAAAACGAGTCGGCCGTGAAAGCCCTTTTAAAGAGCTACCGGGATTCCAGGGATAGCTGGATGAGGATTATAATCTGATATTTCGAAATGTTCACTTCGAAAATCAAACAAACTCTCAAGCCTAAGGCCGGCATCACTAATTTTCATTGTCGGCAAGTATCGAGCTTCCCGAGTGATCATCTTCTTTACGGCCGGAATTTGATCACTATAGATGTGAGCGTTCTTGAAAGTGTGAATATATTGTCCTGGCTCCAATTCAGTTACTTGAGCTAGAGCTAAAAGGAGTGCTGAATACTGGATCAGATTAGCCGGGACACCAATTGGTAAATCAGCCGATCTTTGGTCCATACACATATCCAAGCGCTTACCACGGACATAGAAAGTGAGCCAGCCATGACAGGGGGCCACGAAGACTTGGCGCTCTCCAAACTCCGAGGCAAAATAAGGATGCCAGGGGCTAATGAGGTGTGTCCTTAGATAAGGTTTTTCTCTTAGACCTTTGACTAAGGCTTCAAATTGATTGAAACCATCAGGCAAACCAGGAGTAGGAAAATTATGGAAGGCTACTCCGTAGGAGCCAGCGCCAAGATCTCCCTCAGGTAATCCTAAGCTTTCACATATTTCCTTAGTTGCCCATTGGCCCCACCAGTTACAGCCGAATTTCTCAAATTCACTGACGGTTCTAGCCCCATTGATCATGGCGAATATTTCGGCCACGGCTTTGGTCCAAAAACTAATCTTCCTTTCAAGGATCAAAGGTACTCCATTCCTTAAATCAAATCGTAGATCGGGTGGTTTGAAGTAAGATAGACAAGAGATACCTTGATTATTGATCTCTTGTCTTTCTCCTTTGGCCAAGACTAATCTAAGTAAATCTTGGTATTGTGAATCAGGGGACCTCTCTTTAGGAGGCTTCATTTCAAACACATTTATTCTCCTCTCCGTATCGCCTAGGGCGTTTTTGATTAAGTTAATAGAATTCCGTTTCTGTTTGGATCCTAACATTAGTCTTTAATTAGTCAAATTAAAAATATAAATATTTTGCAGGTGCTTAATTTTTAACTAGCCAAGTTTCGCTATTTAATGCTAGAGTGTTTTTAATGAAAGACAAAGCGATTGAAAAATTGATTAGGGCCGAAGCCAAAAGACAAAAAAAGGTTAGTAATTTGATTGCCTCGGAAAATTATGTTTCCCAAGATGTTTTGACGGCCTTGGGTTCGATTTTAACTAATAAATATGCCGAAGGTTATCCGCAGGCTCGTTATTATGGTGGTAATAAAATAATTGATCAAATTGAAACCCTGTGCCAAAAACGAGCCCTTAAATTATTTAAACTTAAAAATAGTGATTGGGCGGTCAATGTTCAAGCTTTATCTGGTTCGCCAGCTAATCTCGCTGTTTACTTAGCTCTTGTTCCATTTGGGGATCCAGCCTCCGCCAAGGCTTCGGCGAGGCAAGGAAAAATTATGGGTCTGGAATTAGCCCATGGTGGTCATTTGACTCATGGTCATAAAGTTTCCGCTTCAGGAAAATTTTGGTCAGTAGTAACTTATGGGGTCAATAAAGAAACTGAACAACTTGATTACGAAGAAATTAAAAAAATTGCTTTGAAAGAAAAACCGACTCTGATTATTGCTGGTTATACTGCTTATCCGCGAATCATTGATTGGTTAAAGTTTCGCGAAATTGCTGATGCTTGTGGGGCTTATTTGATGATTGATCTGTCTCATTTAGCTGGCCTAGTGGCTGGCGGAGTTTATCCGTCACCTTTTTTAACTAAAACTGGTCAAGCCTTAGCTGATGTAGTGATGATGACGACTCATAAGACTTTGCGGGGACCTCGTTCGGCTCTAATTTTTTCCCGAATTGATAATCGTGAATTAAATAAGAAGATTGATAAAGCGGTTTTTCCGGGGATTCAAGGTGGACCCCATCTTAATCAAATTGCTTCAGTGGCTGTCGCTTTAGCGGAAGCCTCTAAGCCAGAATTCAAAATTTATGCTAAACAAACAATTAAAAATGCTAAAGTTCTCGGCGAAGCCTTAAAGAAAAAAGGTTGGCGTTTAGTTAGTGGCGGTACTGATTCTCATCTACTCTTAGTTGATGTTTGGCAAAATGGCCAGGGCCTGCCTGGCCAGG
>PCSX01000022.1:6634-6798 GCA_002772495.1 Candidatus Vogelbacteria bacterium CG22_combo_CG10-13_8_21_14_all_37_9
ATACGATTCCTTTTGACACTCGCAGTCCTGTTGACCCATCTGGTATTCGTTTAGGAACCGCCGCTGAGACGACCCGCGGTAAAAAAGAAAAAGATATGATTAAGTTGGCGGAGAAAATAGATAAAGTTTTAAAGAAATAGTAAGCAAATAGACAGCCAAGGAGG
>PCSX01000022.1:6838-7001 GCA_002772495.1 Candidatus Vogelbacteria bacterium CG22_combo_CG10-13_8_21_14_all_37_9
GTGTTAAGCTAGATAAATGATTCGGGATCAAATTACTAAAGCTTTAAATCAGGCCTTATTGTCGGCTAAACTACCGAGCGAAGCTTTTACTTTGGAACACCCAGCTGATTTGAGCGTGGGGGATTATGCGACCAATATCGCTTTAATTTTAGCTAAAAAACAT
>PCSX01000035.1:0-21915 GCA_002772495.1 Candidatus Vogelbacteria bacterium CG22_combo_CG10-13_8_21_14_all_37_9
CTATGCGAGGCGGTGGTGGGGAGATTATCCGAGCGTACGCTTCAGTTTCGCTTCACCACGCGCTTCGCGCGTGCCACATCATTTGTTTGAAAGTAAGTTTGAG
Source organism: Candidatus Vogelbacteria bacterium CG22_combo_CG10-13_8_21_14_all_37_9 (assembly GCA_002772495.1). Classification (GTDB taxonomy): domain Bacteria; phylum Patescibacteriota; class Minisyncoccia; order Phycocordibacterales; family XYD1-FULL-46-19; genus 21-14-all-37-9. The sequence continues at coordinate 104 of PCSX01000035.1, forward strand.
TTTGGTACAATAAATACACCAATATCTGACTTTCCCAAAATTAAATCTCCAGCAATATCCGCTCTAAGTGAAAATCAAAGGCTTCGGATCCAAAATAATATTGATGATAATGACGTAGAAATCGGCCGGCTAAAATTTTTAATTCTTCTTCCGTATAATTCTCACTCCCCCGTTTAGCTTTACTAAATAAATACGGCCTAATATTTTTAGGCGCTTTAACTGTGGTAGTCTTAGCTAAAAGTAATAATTTTAACTGACTCCATAATAGCCAGAAAATATCAAAATCTTCGACCCCACTTAATTTCGCCTGCCAAAAAGCTAACCACAATTTTTGCTTGTTTCTAGAAATTAAAGCATCTGAAAGAGTATAACGATTGAAAGTAGCTTTTAGAGGAACTGGTTTTTGATCAAAACATAAAATTTTCTCGGCTTGACCAGCTATTTTTTTCAAAATCTGAGGGTCTAATTCCGCTTCGAGAAAAATAAAAACATTCGGTGATTCAGCTAATTCGGATAATTTACCAAGAATAATCGGGCTAGAGTTTTTGTGACTTAAAAGTTGATTAAGACCAATCAAATATTTTTGATAAAACAAACCTTGGCTAACAAGTAGCTCGGCTAAATTAGCTTCGCTAAAGTTTTCATTGTCCCACAAAAAAACCGAACCTTCAGGGTGGCGCAATAAAAGTGAATCAATCAAGCTGTGGTATTTAGCCTGACTTTTATCAAAATTTGTGCCGTGAATTAGATAGAACATAATTTAAAATTTAAAAATCAAAATGAAAAATTACAAAGCAAAATTAAAAAATAGACAGATTTAGATATCTAACTCCAAACCAATAGGGGCGTGGTCGGACCCATAAACCTCCGTTTCAATCCAAGCTCGTTTAATTTTCGGCGCCAACTTTTGACTAACCCAAAAATAATCAATCCGCCAACCAACATTACGATCCCGAGCTCCGGCTCGATAACTCCACCAAGAGTACTCTACCTGATCAGGATGAAGATAGCGATAAGTATCAACAAAGCCAGCTTGAGCTAATTCATCAGCCCAAGCTCGTTCTTCAAAGGTAAACCCTGGATTACCGACATTTTCTTTCGGTCGAGCTAAATCTATTTCTTGGTGAGCCACATTAAAATCACCGCAAATTACGATTGGTTTAATTTTTTCTAAATCTTTTAGGTGTTTTAACAAAGCTTTATTAAAAGCCAGTTTGTAGTCTAAACGAGATAATTCACTATTAGCATTCGGAAAATAGACATTGATAAAATAAAATTTAGCTAAATCGGCAATCTGAACTCGACCCTCCTCATCTCCACCTAAGGCGCCCTGCCCGCCGGCAGGCAGGGATCCGTCTGGGTCGGAAAATTCTTGTGATCCAAAACCATTAGCTATCTTGGTCGGAATCTTAGATAAAATTGCTGTGCCACTATAACCGGGACGTTTGGCCGGATGCCAATACTCTTCATAATGATCAAAATCCCAGCCCAAGGCTGGTCCGCCTTGGGCGGAAAAAGTTTCCTTCAGTCTGGCCTCGTTGCTGATTTTAATTTCCTGTAAACCTAGTAAGTCCGGTTTAGCTTTTTTAAGCCAGTCAGAAAAACCCTTTTTACTCACCGCCCTAATTCCATTTACATTCCAAGAGATTAATTTCATTGACTCATTCTACTTAAAAGTCTTTAGAACCGCAAAATCTTTAATTAAAGTGGCTTTGAGCGCTTGATTGTAGATAGTGGCCGCCGGATGATAAAGCGGGACAAAATTAATCAAACCAAAACTCATTTCCAGTGGTAAAACTTGCCCATGTAATTGACCAATTGTTCCAGTGGCTAATTTATATTTAGTTAATAAATAATCCATCGAGAAACGTCCGAGGGTGACAATCACACTTGGTTGGATAATTTCAATCTGTTGATCCAAAAAAGGAGCATAGTAATTAATTTCTTCTGGTAAAGGATCTCGATTGGTTGGCGGTCGATCTTTGACAATATTAGTGATATAAACTTCGGCTCGCGACAAAGCAATACTATTCAATAATTTATCGAGGATTTTACCAGACGAACCACAAAACGGCCGGCCGGTTAAAGCTTCGTTTTTACCAGGGGCTTCTCCAATTAACATTATTTTGGCTTCAGAAGAACCATCGCCAATTACCGGCCAATATTGATTAGCGGTTCGATAAGCAAAAAGTGGCGCTTCGGTCGCCACTAATAACTGCTCTTTAATTTTTTTTAAGGCCAGATCTTTTTCAGCCTTAGTTTTAATTTTAGAGTGATTTTTTTTCTTCATCATTTTCTACCGTCAAATGATTACTTAAATGTTCTTGAAATGGTCGTTCAATAAAACCCAATAAGAAAACTAGAAGTGATAATAAAGCGGCGACAGTAGCCAGTCCAAACAAACCAAAACCACAAGCCATTCCGACTCCGGCCGCCAACCATAAACCAGCGGCAGTAGTCAGACCAGTTAATTTTGATTCTTTTAAAATAACTAAGCCTGCTCCTAGAAATCCAATCCCGAGAGGAATTTGACCGGCCATTCGAAGAGGATCAAAATTGGTCAGATTTAAATATTGAATCGAAACTTGCTCGGCAATGACAATAAACAAAGACGCCCCTAAAGAGACTAGAGCATAGGTTCGTAAACCCGCCATTTTTCCAGCGGCAGTTCGTTCAATCCCTAAAATTGACCCTAATAAAATTGCGACCACTAAACGCCAAGTAAGCGTGACTAAAGAATAGGTAATCATATTTAAAAAGTATAAAGGGTTCTAAACCCAAGAGCAAGGGTGGGGATCTTGATTTAACATTCAACAAAAAACTTCCTCCGGATTAGCAAAGGAAAGTTTTTTGTTTTTAGTCAGTTAAAATTACTGAACAGCTCCTTCGGCAGAAACGTCAGTAGCTGGAGCGGTTGCATCAGCATTGACATCAACGTTCTCAGTAGTAATAGCACTTTGGTCATCAACTGGAGCAACAGCACCCTTGTTAGAGTACCAAACTACGCCAGCAATAATCAAAATGATAACAATAGCGACAATGATGTAATTCTTCATATTTTTCAAATATAGGTTTTAATCGACCTTTCTCAACAATAGTTGTGGTCTAATGATAGCGTTTTTAGAATAAAAAGGCAAATCAAAATCTTTTGTGGATAAGCCCCTCTCTCGTGGCAGTCTGTTTAGAGTACAACTTTTACTTGCCCTCTCAAATTTTGATTCTATCAAAACTTGCTAGGGTGAACTTGCAAAAGTCTGAAGTTCTCAGCTCGACAGCTTCGAACCCCCCCCTTAAAAAATATCACTTCGGCCTTATAGCTCCCCCCAACGTTGACCAGTGGCTACTTCTACCACTAAAGGCATCGAGATACCAGAAATTTTTTCCATCGCTTGTTTAATTACTGTTGATACTTCAGTTAAATATTCAGTTTTAACTTCATAAAGCAATTCATCGTGAATTTGTAACAAAAAAAATACTTGCTCACTTAATTTTTTTTCAGCCAAAGATCGTTTAGCCTCAATCATCGCTTTTTTAATAATATCCGCCGCCGTCCCTTGAAGCGGAGCATTCATCGCCATTCGTTCAGCTTGGGCTTTAATAAAAGACAACCTCGATTTCAAACCGGGAAAATAACGGCGCCGGCCAAAAAAAGTTTCGGTGTAGCCAACTTGAGTGGCTTGAACGACCACTTGATCAAAATAATTTTTAATCGTAGGAAAAGTGGCAAAATATTGTTGGTAAAATTTTTCCGCTTCAGCTTTGGTGCTCCCTAAATTCCGTCGCAGAGCATTGACTCCCATCCCATAGATAATCCCAAAATTAATCACCTTGGCTTGCCGACGCATATCTTTGGTCACTTCAGCGGGAGGAACTTCAAAAACTCGAGAAGCGACTGAAGTATGAATATCCGCTCCGGTTTTAAAAATACTTAATAAATCTTGATCACCTGACATCAGCGCTAAGACTCGCATTTCGATTTGCGAATAATCCAAAGCTAAAAAAGTATAACCCGGACTAGCTAGAAAAATATTACGAATCTCTGGACCTAAATTCCCTCGAGCCGGAATATTTTGCAAATTAGGATTGGTCGACGACATTCGGCCAGTCGTTGTCCCCGCTTGATTAAGTGTACTATGTAAACGATTATTCTGATCTAATAAGTCTGGTAGATTATCCAGATAAGTTGATAATAATTTTTGCCATTCACGATGTTCTAAAATAAGCGGAATAATCGGATGAGCGTCGGCAAGTTTTTCTAATTCTGATTCTCGGGTCGATTGTCCGCCCCCAGCAGTTTTACGCAAACCCTTGAGTGGTAATTTTAATTCAGAAAATAAAATCTCACCTAACTGTTTAGGAGAATTAAGATTGAAATCATGACCAACTAAATCAAAAATCTTCTGACTAACCACTTCTAATTTTTGACGATAAGTTTTTGCTAATTTAGCTAAATGATCTCGATCGACTAAAATCCCTCGTTCTCGAGCCGATTCTAGAATAGGAATCAAGGGTTGTTCGATTTCTTGATAAACTTTTTCCAAACCTAAAGTTTTTAATTGTTGGAAGATTTTTGTCCGAGCAATAATAAAATCTTCTGTACCGGCATAAGCTAAAATTTCAGCTAAACCAGCGTTAGTTAATTCAGAATTAATTAACCATAGGGCAATACCGGTTTCTTGGATCAGTACCGGGTCGGACGCTAAAGCGTCCGACCCGGACTTCTCCTCTTCCATCTTCTCTCCCCCCATCAACTGATTAAAATTTTTCACTCGTGCTAAAAGCGATTTAAATTCCAAACTTAAAAATAATTTTTCGACTAAACCCAAATTAAAGCCCGCCAACCAAGTTTTATCAGAGAGTTTAAATTTAATCGGGGCATCACGACGAATTAAAGCAAGGGTTTTAGAAAAAATTGCTTCCTCTTCTCCTTGTTTTAATAATTCAATCATTCGTGGTTTAATTCCCGCCTTCAAAAAAGCTTCGTCACTTTTTTTCAACTGAAGATAAATTTTTTCCAAAGTACCAAAATTACTAATCAAATCACTGGCCGTTTTTTCACCAATCCCAGTAATGCCAATAATATTATCCGACGGATCACCACGTAAACCCTTATAATCGGGCAATAATTCTGGTCCAAAACCAAAACGCTCGCGGACGGCTTTTTCATCATAAGTAATCGTATCATTAATGCCTTTTTTCAAAGTAAAAACTAAGACCTTGTCTTTCGCAACTAATTGCAAAGTATCCATATCACCGGAAGCGATTACCACTTGCAACTCTTCATCAGCTTTAGTTTGCTCCACAATGGTGCCAAGTAAATCATCGGCTTCAAAACCGGGTACTTCATAAATCGGAATATTAAAAGACGTAAAAATATCTCGAGACCGAATCAGTTGAGCGATCAAAGCTTCATCAGCCTTAGGTCGTTTGGCTTTATAGCCAGCATAAGCCTGTTTTCGAAAAGTCATTTCTGGTCGATCATAACAAGCCACCACATAATCAGGTTTTAATTCACTAATCAATTTAATCAACATAGTAGAGAGACCATAAAGTCCCCCCGTCGGCTCCCCAGTACTAGAACTAAATTCTGGTAAAGCGTGATAAGCGCGATGAATAATCGCGTGCGCGTCAATTAAAACTAATTTTTTAGAGAATTTTCTTTTAGCCATGGAATTTTTATCTCTCGTTCATTTTCACTTAAATGTTTAAAGAAAATTGCTTTCGCTTTTTTACCCACCCCACCCACTTGTTCCGGCCATTCTATCACGATTAAATTTTTTGGTTCGAGCACTAATTCAGCCCACTTTAGGGGAGCCAAATCCCGAGAATCTTGGAGTCGATAAAAATCACCATGGATAAGCTGGTGAAAGCCAGTTTGAGTAGTTTTAGAAGGAGCTAAGTGATATTTTTTTAATAAAACAAAGGTCGGGCTAGTGGCCACTCCTCGCACGCCTAGCGCTTTAGCTAAAGCTTTAACGAAAGTGGTCTTACCCGAGCCTAAGTCGCCAGAGAGGGCCAAAATCGTCGCTTCCCGACCCACTCGAAGCTCCAAGGCCACTCGACGAGCCAGTTTTTCAGTCTCGCTTAAATTTTTAGCTAAAACGATCATTTAAACTATTCTACAAAAATCCCTTCATTTTGCCTATTAATTAAATCCCCAAGCTTAGTAGGGTCTGACCCTACTTGGCGCTAAATAAAACAATTTTTATTTATAACCTAATCTAACGGTCGTTAGATTAGGTTATAAATAAGAAAATAACCAACAAAAAAGGGGCGCCAGATGATGAATATCATCTAGACGCCCCGGATAAATCTTTTTCGGAATCTGGCTAACGATTCCGATTTCTCTCTCTCTGCACATCCTGCCAGAGATTACGAATCTCTCTCAGGCTCTCACGCTGACGCCGCATCTTTTCGGCATCCGCGCGATCCTTTTGGATCTGGCGGTAAGCCTGGTCTCGACGGTAATTGTCGAGAGACCGTTGGGCCTCACGCTGACGAGCTAGGCTGTTCCTTGCTCGATCGTTTTCGAGCTGGCGCTGTTCACGCGCCCACTCTAGACCCTCTCGTTCGGTCATCCCAAGCGAGGGCTGACCCGCCAAGACCTGTCGGGTTGACAGGACCTGTGTTCCCGATGCCCCAATTCCGGGATACATCGGAATAGTGGTCACACAACCACTACCCAGAACGACCCCGACGAGCGCCAACAAAAAAAAGATCAAAAAACTCTTACTTTTCATCCTATTCTCCTCTGACCTTGGCTCTGCCAAGATCGGTTGATTTTTCTCTATTAAACACCATCTACCCTCCATTATAGCAAATATAACCTAGTTTGTCAAGGGGTGAATTTAGAGCCCTCAACTAGGCCCTTTTTAGCCTTTTCTCGCTTTTAGAGAAAAATTCAATTTTAAGATCCTAATTATTCAAACTTTTGACCCAAATTTTGATTACTCATTTTTTAAATTTTCCAAAATTAATTTTAAATCTAAAAAAATATCAGAAAAAACTAAATTAAATTGCTTGTCCACAGTTATGCACCCTTGCTAGTCGCTCCCACTGTGCTAGGAATAGAGGTAGAGATTTTAATAACTTTAAATTTGTTTCTAAGGTTATTAAGAGTTAAAATGAAATAAGAAAAATTTCTGACTAGCTATCATTTCTGAATGGTAATAAGTAAAAGTCAGTAGCTTAATCTTAAAAAAATTATAATGAACGAGCCACTCGAAGAAAAACGAGATAAAAAACTGGCCGAACTCTACCAACAAGAGTCTGAAGAATTAGCTGTGGTTTTGGCTAAACGTCACGGACTCCCCTATTTGGATCTTTCTAAAACGGCGATCAACACCGATGCCTTGCGTCTGATCCCCATGTTGCAAGCTCGCGAAGCTGGTATGATCGCTTTTAAAGTGATTGGTCGAACTATCTATCTAGCCACCATTGCTCCGGAAAATTCCCAAATCGCTGATTTGATTAAAGATTTTGAAAATAAAAATTTCAAAACTGAACTCTATTTAATTTCTGAAAACAGTTTATTCTTAGCTTTATCACGTTATGTGGAAATTTCCGAATCAGAAGCCTCGGATGCCGGTTTAATTCAAATTTCTGATCAACAAGTCGCCTCTTATCTGGAACGCCTTAAAACTTTTAAAGATGTTCAAGAAACTTTAACCGCGGAAAATCGCCGAGCTGAGCAAGGTTCCGGTATTTCGACAATTTTAGAAATGATTCTATCAGGCGCTCTGGCGATGAAGGCTTCGGATATTCATATTGAACCAGAACAAGAAACCACTCGTCTACGTTATCGTTTGGATGGGGTCTTGGTTGATGTCTCCGAAATCTCCACGCGAATTTGTCGCCAAATTGTTTCGCGCATTAAATTAATGTCGGGAATGAAATTAAATATCAAATTAACCGCTCAAGATGGTCGCTTTAGTATTAAAGTATCTGGCGAAGAAATCGAAATTCGGTCTTCGGTTATTCCGAGCGCCTATGGTGAATCAGTGGTAATGAGGGTGCTCGATCCTAAAAGTATTAAATTAAGTTTTGAAAATCTAGGTGTGGAAACTAAACTATTTAATGTTTTTAAACAAGAAATAATTAAACCGAATGGTCTAATTCTCTTGACTGGTCCCACTGGTTCCGGAAAAACCACCACCCTGTATGCTTTCTTGCAACGAATTAATTCAGTGGGAACAAAAATTATCACGATTGAAGATCCGATTGAATATCATTTGAAAGGGGTCAATCAAACTCAAGTCAATCGCACCGCCAAATATACTTTTTTATCTGGTCTACGCAGTGCTCTCCGTCAAGACCCCGATGTGATTATGGTCGGAGAAATTCGAGATGAAGAAACGGCCGAAATTGCGATTAATTCAGCCTTAACTGGTCACCTAGTTTTTTCCACTCTTCACACTAATAATGCCGCCGGTACCATCCCCCGTTTAATCGATCTAGGAATTAATCCAAAAGTGATCAGTTCGGCTTTGACCATTACCATCGCTCAGCGCTTGGTCCGAAAATTGTGCCCTGATTGTCGCCAAATCATTGAAACAACACCCGAAGAACAAAAACTTCTAAGGGCGGTGGTCGAATCAATTAAAAATAAGCGCCCGGATTTGGCGCCAAGTGAAATTAGTCAGATTTATGGACCGGTCGGTTGTCTAAAGTGTAATAATACCGGCTATAAAGGACGAGAAGGAATTTTTGAAGCAATTCTAATGGACGAAGCGATTGCCAAAATTACCAACACCAATCCAGACGAGAAAGAAATTTGGAAAGCAGCCTTAGCTCAAGGGATCCTTGATATGCGTCAAGATGGAATTTTAAAAGTCTTGGCTGGAAAAACATCCCTCGATGAATTACGACGAGTAATTGATTTAACGGCTGAAATAATTTTATAGAACCACCCTAAATCGATGGGAATAGAATGATCAGTTCGGCTTGAACCTTACCAATCAAGACCATAAACCTCTAAGCAATCCCTTAGGTAGTGCTACTTAAGTTAGGAAAATCTTAAAGGATAGACACAGCGTTCTCTACTACGAGGTAGAGGGCCATTACGTCCTTTTTGAAAAACCCGTTAGACCAAAATGATCTAATTGCTTAGAGGTTTATGAGCTTGATTTCTCTGTTTCATAGCTTAGCATAAACAAAACCATATGTCAATAGGTAATTTACCAAATGAGGCTGACCAATTAAATTCACCTAATGGTGATATTTTCCTTGATAAATCCTTGCGCCCAGAAATCTGGGGAGAATATGTTGGTCAAAAACCAATAAAAGATAACCTTAAAATCTTATTGACTGCCGCTAAAGAGCGTCAGCATCCACCAGAACATCTCCTCTTTTACGGCCCACCTGGTTTAGGTAAAACCACAATGGCTTATCTTATCGCAAAAGAATTAGGGGCGCAAATCAAAGTGACCTCTGGTCCAGCGATTGAGAAGGTTGGTGACCTCGCTTCCATTCTAACAAATTTATCGGCTGGTGACATTTTATTTATTGATGAAGTCCATCGTCTAAATAAAATGATCGAAGAGGTCCTTTATCCAGCTATGGAATCTGGTTCTCTAAATATTATTATCGGCAAAGGTCCAGGAGCCCGAGTGATTCAATTGGAACTGCCACCTTTTACTTTAATTGCCGCAACCACTCGAGTGGCTTTAATTTCCTCTCCCTTACGTTCTCGTTTTTCAGGTGGTACTTTTCGTCTTGAATTTTATACGAAAGATGAAATTCAAGAAATTATTTTACGCTCCGCTAAAATTTTAGGAGTCACTCTAGCTGAAGAAGCAGCCAAAGAAATCGCCGAGCGGAGTCGTTTCACTCCCCGCATCGCTAACCATTTATTAAAACGTTGTCGAGATTATGCTCAAGTTTCTCGCCAAGATATTGATCTTAAAAATGTTAAACAAGCACTCACTTTATTGGGGATTGATGATTTAGGTCTTAATGCCACTGATCGACAGATTCTAGAAGTAATTATTGAAAAATTTGCCGGCGGACCAGTTGGTTTAAATACCATTGCTACCGCTCTAGCCGAAGAAGACGCCACGATTGAAGATGTGAGCGAACCTTATTTAATTCAAGTGGGTTTATTAGAACGCACCCCTCGAGGACGAATGGTCACTCCTTTAGCTTATAAACATCTTGGTTTTGATTATCCGGCGGACAAACCGTAGAAATTTAAAATTAAAAATTAAAAATGTAAAATTAGATTAAGGTAATTTATGTTTGAAATTTAGCACGATTTTCGAACAAGTAAACTATTCAACTTTAATTCGAGAGAGGTCGCAGTAAAGTTTTTTATAAAAATTTTTAATTTTAAATTTTTAATTTATTTTAATCTGAATCAAATTTTTAATTTTACATTTTTAATTTTTAATTTTTAATTTCCTATGTCCGGTCATAATAAATGGTCTAAAATTAAGCAAAAAAAAGGACTAACTGATACTAAGCGGAGTAAATTATTTTCAATGCTGGTGCGAGCGATCACGATTGAAGCCAAACGAGCTAGTGGTGATATAAATGATGCTGGTCTCAAAGCGGTCATTAGTAGAGCTAAGGAAGCTAATATGCCTTCAGATAATATTAATCGAGCTATTAGCAAAGCCACCAGTAAAGAAGCCGAGACTTATGAAGAATTAATTTATGAAGTTTATGGACCCGGTGGAGTCGCGATTATTATTGAAGCCTTAACTGATAATCGCAATCGAAGCACTCCAGAAATTAAACATCTCTTATCAGAGTTTGGACTTAGTTTAGGGGCGAGTGGTTCAGCTCTTTGGGCTTTTAGTAAAGAAGATGGACAGTTTAAACCTAAAACTTTAATTCCTCTTTCCCCTACTGATCAAGCTAAATTAGCTTTAATTATTGACCAACTAGAAAATCACGACGATGTTAAAAACGTCATCACCAACAACTAAAATTAGAATCATTGGAATTGATCCAGGTTATGAACGTCTGGGAGTAGCAATTGTTGATAAAACAAAAACTGGAGAAGTTTTGATTTTTTCGACTTGTTTGAGAACTAAAACTAAAGATTCTTTCACTCAACGTTTATTAGACTTAGGTCAAGCTTTAGAAAAAATTATTAAAACCTATCGACCCGAAGCTCTAGCTCTAGAAAGTTTGTTTATTAATATCAATCAGAAAACGGCGATGAAAGTGGCTGAAACTCGAGGGATGATTATCTATTTAGCGGGTAAAAATCAACTACCAGTCTTTGATTTTACCCCTTTAGAAATAAAATCTTGTTTAACTGGTTATGGTCAAGCGGATAAAAAACAAGTCATTAATTTAGTTTGCCAACTCTTAAAATTAGCGCCTAGTAAAGCCCTTGATGACGAATATGACGCTATTGCCACGGCTCTAACCCTCCTGGCTCGTTGGAATGAAAAAGTGAGACTATTAGAATCGATTTAAAGTTATCCCCAATTTGATAGATTAGTATTTGCAAAAAAAAATGAGTGTGTTAAAAATTGAGACAATAATAAAGAATGGTCGAAAAAAGTAATCTTTAAAATTAATTTTTATGGATGACGAATTAAACACTGACACCTCTTCTGAAGTTGAAGAAGAGGAATTAGACTCCGCTGATTTAGATGAAGGTGAAGGTGAAGTTATCGATTCTTCTCTCGATGATAGTGATGACACAGATGAAGAGAGTTTTTAAATAGAATGAAATGAAAAACCCCGATTAATTAATCGGGGTTTTTCATTTTTAATTAAATTGTTTAACTTCAATTTTGATAAACCGTTTTTTACCAATCTTAATGACTGCGGTATGACTAACTTTATGAAAAAGATCTAAAACTGGCTCACCTGATTCTAAACAAATTCCTCGACCTAAAACTAAACGTTTAAATTCACTTTTAGATTCAATCAGTTTAGCCGATACTAAAATATCCGCCAATAAATCTCCCGCTTTAGCGGAAACAGTTAAAACTTTTTCGGGAATGTTTTTTTGTTGAAAAGCTTCAATAAAATAAGTTTCAGCCAATTCCGCTAATTCAGATCCGTAATAAATTTTAACCAACTCTTTCGCTAAGGCCATCTTGGCATCACGAGGATTTTGTTTTCGATACTTTTCTAAATCAACTAGCGACACATTCGTACAAATTTCAAATCCCGGCCAAATTATTTCATCTGGCCAACTCATCACCTTGCCATACATATTATTAGGGCTATCGGCTAAAGTAACCATATTACCTTCAGTTTTACCCATTTTTTTACCAGTGGGATCAGTTAGAAGTTTAACGGCAATGACAAATTTTTCTTGGCCTAAACGTTTTTGCATTGTTCGACCCATCAACATATTAAAAGTCTGATCATTACCGCCAATTTCCACATCGACTCCCAATTTAACTGAGTCATATCCTTGCATTAAAGGGTAAAGAAATTCATGAAGATAAATTGGGCTATTCTTTTTTAAACGTTCTTGGAACATATCTCGTTCTATCATTTGGCCAACCGTAAAACCAGAAGCTAATTTAATAATCTCTGAAAAATTTAGTTTTGCTAACCAACGTTTATTAAAAACGAATTTGGTTTTTTTTAAGTTTAAAATTTTACCAATTTGCTCACGATAAGCTTGGTAATTAGCGGTGACTGTCGCTTCACTTAAAATTGTCCGAGTTTCTAATTTACCATCTGGGTCACCAATTTGAGCAGTAAAATCACCAATCAAGATGGTAATTTTATGACCCCAATCTTGAAGTGTTTTTAATCTCAAAAGAATAGCTCCATGACCTAAATGGAGAGTATCCCCAGTAGGATCAATACCTAAAAAAATAGCCAGTGGTTTTCTAGTTTTTAAACGATTCAAAAATTCTTCCCGAGAAGGAAAAATATTAGCAATTCCTCGTTCAGTAAATTCTTTTAAAACATCATCCGAGACTAGCTTTTTCATAAAAATACTTTAACATAAGCCTCGTTTCTTAGCCATTTTTTTAATCTTTTATGTTATAATCACAATAATGAAAATAAAATTTAAACATCGCTGGCGATCTCAAATAGTTAAAATAATCCTTATTTTAAGCGCTTTTTTTCTGTTTAGTGCTGGAATATTAGCTATTTGGTTAGCTTTGATCCCGATTCCAGATTTTGATGCTTCTCTCCAAGAGAAACGTTTAAGTAATTCGACTAAAATTTATGACCGAACTGGAAAAATCCTTTTTTATGATGTTAATGGTAATATCCGCCGAACGATTGTGCCTTTAAATGATATTTCACCTTTAATGAAGAAGGCTGTTTTAGATACCGAAGATGATTCTTTTTATCAACATCGAGGAATTAGTCCTAAAGCCATTTTACGTTCTATTTTTATTGATTTAAGTTCTGGTTCTATTCGTCAAGGTGGTTCCACTATTACCCAACAAGTTGTTAAAAATTTACTTTTAACCAAAGATAAAACTATTATCCGGAAACTAAAAGAGATAATTTTGGCTTTAAAAATTGAAAAAATAATGACTAAGGACCAGATTTTTGAACTTTATCTCAATATCGCTCCCTTTGGTGGTAATATTTATGGAGTTGAAGAAGCATCAATATCTTTTTTTGGTAAAAAGGCTAAAGATTTAACTTTACTGGAATCAGCTTATTTAGCCGCTTTACCAAAAGCTCCATCATATTTTTCTCCCTATGGTTCTAATCGAGATAAATTAGAAGAACGAAAAAATTTTGTTATTGATCGAATGTTCGCTAATGGTGATATAAATCTCAAACAAGCGACTGAAGCTAAAAAAGAAAAAATTACTTTTTCTATTTTAGAAAATAATAGTTTGAAAGCACCTCATTTTGTTTTTTATATTTTAAAAGATTTAGAAAAAAAATATGGTAAAGAAAATATTGAAAATAAAGGTTACCGAGTAATCACTACTTTAGATTATAGTCTTCAAATTAAAGCCGAAAAAGTCTTAGCTAAATATGGTGAAATTAATGAAAAAAACTTTAATGCCAAAAATAACAGTCTAGTAGTAATAGATCCTAAAACTGGTCAAATTTTAGTGATGGTTGGTTCACGAGATTTTTTTGATCTAGAAAATGATGGTAATTACAATGTTACTACTGCTCTTCGTCAACCAGGTTCAGCCTTTAAACCAATCGTCTACGCCACTGCCTTTAATCAAGGTTATACCCCTGAAACAGTGGTTTTTGACCTCCCAACCCAATTCAATGTTAACTGTAGTCCTGAGGTCATTTTAGGGGCTAAAAACACTAACCCTAATTGTTATGCTCCAGAAAATTATGATAATAAATTTTTAGGACCAATTAGTCTTCGTAATGCTTTAGCTCAATCGCGAAATGTTCCCGCTATTAAAGTTCTTTATTTAGCGGGAATTAATAATTCCTTAGAAATGGCTAAAAAATTAGGTCTTAGTACTTTAAAAAATAAAAACCAATATGGTTTAACTTTAGTCTTAGGAGGTGGAGAAGTTAGTCTTTTAGAATTATCTGGAGCTTATGGAGTTTTTGCTAATGATGGAATTAAAAATTCTATTGTGGGAGTTTTAAGAGTGGAAGATAATAAAGGAAATGTTTTAGAAGAATATAAACCGGATAGTACTCAAGTTATTCCTGCTAATACCGCTCGATTAATTTCTGATGTTTTATCAGATAATCAAGCAAAAATTCCCGCTTATGGAGCTAATTCTCCTCTCTTTTTCCCTGGTCGTCAGATTGCTTCAAAAACTGGAACGACTGATGATTATCGAGATACTTGGGTAATTGGTTATACTCCTAGTTTAGTAGTTGGAGCTTGGGTAGGAAATAATGATAATTCACCAATGGAAAAGAAAGTGGCTGGAATGATTGTAGTCCCAATGTGGAATACTTTTATGCGAGAAATTTTAGAAACTCTTCCTAATGAAAATTTTATTAAACCGGAACCAATTTCTAATGATCTTAAACCAATTTTAAGAGGAATTTGGCAGACTGAAAATTCTAATACCCATTCAATTTTATATTGGGTAAATAAAAATAATCCTAATGGTCCAATTCCTTATAATCCTTACCAAGATGGTCAATTTAGTTTTTGGGAAACTGCTGTTCAAAAATGGCTTATTAATCAAGGATATAATTCCTCTAATCAAACTCCAATAAATATTAATTCTGAACTAATAAATAATTCAATTAGTAAAGGTTTTTCTATTATTTCTCCTAATCAAGAAGAAAATTATTCTATTAATAATCCTTTAATAATCAAACTTAAAATTGATTCTCTTAATTCTATTACTAAAGTTGATTATTTTGTTAATAATATTTTTATTGGGACTAATAAAAATTCACCCTTTGATTTTATTATTAAAGCTGATGATTTAAAAATAGATTTAAATGAATTGAAAGTTATTATTTTTTATTCAAATGGGGAACAAAAAGAATCTTCAGTAAAATTTAAAATAATTTAAATTAAATCTTTTATTTTAAAATTAATTAAAGATTTCAATAATTCTTTTTTATTTAAAATAATTTCACTTTTTTCAATAGAAGAAGTTTTTATTTTTAAATTAAAATTATGAAGACTTATTTGTTTAGGTTTTATTTCTAAATTTAATTTATTTTTAACGATTAAACAAAATAATTCTTTAACTTCTATATCTTTAAGTTTAATACTTTTATAACGTTCTAAAAAAGAATCTAATTTATCCATTTTAACGATTAATTGGCATTACTAAATAACAAAAACTATTATTAATTTGACCTTGAATTAAAAGTGGTTTATTTTTTTCATTTAATTGAATTTTTATTTTTTCTTCAGTAATAATAGTTAAACAATCTAAAAGATATCTTACATTTAAATTTAAATTAATATCTTCACCTTTAATTTCAATTTTTAAAGTTAAAGTATTTTCTCCTATATCTTGATTAAGAGAGTGAATTATTAATTCTTTGGTAGTTGAATTTAAATCTATATTTACTTGATTAAATTTATCAGAAAAAATATTAGCTAATTTTAAAGCATTTAATAAATCAGTTTTAGAAATAAAAACTTCAGTTTTAAATTCTTTAGGAATAATTTGTTTATAATCAGGATAAACTCCATCAATAATTCTAGTAGTGAAATGAACTTCTGAAGAAAAAATAGATAATTGATGTTTATTAGTTTTAATTTCTAAATCATCTTCTATTCCATCAAAAACTCTTATAATTTCTGTAATATTTTTAAAAGGAATAATTATTGGTAAAAATTCATTAACTGTTAGTGAAATATTTTTTTCTGCTAATCTAAAAGAATCTGTTGCTACAAAACAAATTTTATTTTGTTTTTGATAAATATAAACACTAGAAATTTCTGGTTTAATATCAGAAATAGCTGAAGCAAATAAAACAGAATGAATACCATTTAAAAAATCTTTAGAATTTATTTTAAAAGATTCTTTAGTTTCTACTTTTGGAATAATTGGAAAATCTTCAATATTTAAACTTTTAAGAATTGTTTTAGAATTTAAAGTTTCAATTTTAAGATTATTATTAATTAATTCAATTTTAATTTTATCTTCTTTATTTAAATTAGATAAAAAATTATTTAAAACATTTGCATTAATTGCTACTAAACCATCTTCTTCAACTTTAGCATTTAATTCAATTTCTAAACCAATTTCTAAATTAGTAGCTTTTATTTTTAATTTATTATTTTTAGCTTCTAATAAAACTGTACTTAATATAGGTAAAGTAGGATTACGACTAGTAGCTCTTTCAGCTTGGTTGACCACTTGGCGGAATTTATCTTTTAAGCATTCTAATTTCATATATATTTTAATTATAATAATAAGACTTGTGGATAAGGGGATAAATAAAAAATAGGTTTAAAATAAAGGTTTTTAGATGAAATATTTTGGGGATAATTTAAAAATAAAAGATAGAAAATTAAAGATAAAAAATGAAAACTGATTAATAATTTTAAAAACTAATTTTTTATCCATAATTTATTATTAATTAATTATTATTTTATTCCCTATTTATACACAGCTTTATACCCAGAATTAAGTTTTATATAGTAATTCTCTAATTTGTTCTAATTCTTGAGTTAAAAGAGTATTAGTTTTAATATCAGTTTTTATTTTTTCATAAGCATGAATTACTGTAGTATGATCACGACCACCTAATTTTTGACCAATATAAGGATAAGAAGTATTAAAATCCTCCCTTAAAAGATACATAATAATTTGTCTTGGTTTAACTACTTCTTTTCGACGAGTTTTTTCATATAATATTTTTTCTTCAATACTATAAAAATCTGACACTATTTTTATAACATCTTTAATAGAAACTGATCGTTGAGGTTTTAAACTATTTTTAATTAAAATTTTAACTTCTTGAAGATTAAGATCTCTTTTTTTAGCTTGAGATTGACAATAAACTGTATTTAAAACCCCTTCTAATTCTCTAATACTATCTTGAACAATAGAAGCTAAATACTCAAAAGTTTCTTCTGGTAATTGATAATTATTAATTTTAGCTTTAGCTTTAATTATTGATAAACGAGATTCATAATTAGGTTTAGAAATATCAACAATCATTCCACCTTCAAAACGAGAACGGAGACGTTCTTCAATATCAGGAATAAATTTAGGAGATTTATCAGAAGAAAAGATTACTTGGCGACCAGTTTCATGATAAGTATTAAATAAATGAAATAAAGCTTCCTGAGTCCCCTCTTTTTTAGAAATAAATTGAATATCATCAATAATTAAAATATCATACTTACGATATTTTTCTCGAAAGAGATTAGCTCTTTTATTTTGAACAGAATTAATAAAATCATTAGTAAAGGTTTCGGAAGTAATATAATAAACATTTTTTTTATTTAAATGAGTTTGGTAATAATTACCAATTGACTGGATTAAATGAGTTTTTCCTAAACCAGTGCCACCATAAATAAATAAAGGATTATATTTTACTCCCGGATTAACCATTACTGCCTGAGCGGCGGCATAAGCCACCTCATTAAAAGAACCAACAATAAATGAATCTAGATTATAACGAGGATTTAAATTACTATCCCGATTGATATATAACTCATTTAAACCTAACTCATTAATATTAGTTTGGTTTCTAAAAATTAATTCTTTAGGCTTTACTTCTTCTTTAGTTTCTAATTTAGAAATTAAATACTCTACTGATCTTATTTCTTGATCTAAATTTCGTAAAATTCGAATAATATTTTTATGATATTTATTATAAAGCCAGTCGCGGACAAAAGTGTTAGGTACTCCTACATAAACTATATTATCTTCTTGTTTGGAAATATTAGTATTTTTAAACCAAGTACTAAAATTAGCCTTCGAGAGAGTTATTTCCATTTCCGCTAAAACCCCATCCCAAAGTTGTTTATTTTCTATCATAATTCAAAAAAACTATAGATTAAAAAGGTTTTTAACCTTTTTCGATTAAAACTAGTGTTTGTTGATAAGTCAGATTATAGTCTTCTTAGAGATTATAGCAAACTACTTAAAACTGTTAATAATAAGTGGATATTTGAAAAAAAGTCTTATTTTGTTATACTCTAAATAATGTCTCAAACATATAAACCAAAGAAGAAAAAACGAGCTCGAACCCATGGTTTTTTAGCTCGAACAAGCTCCCCGACTGGTAAAAAGGTCCTTCTTCGTCGTCGACGTAAGGGTCGAGTGAGTTTAACTGTCTAAAAACATGTTATCGAAAGCTAATCGAATTAAAAAATCGGATTTTCCGGTTTTAATTAAGATTGGTCAGAATTTTAGTTCAGAAAATTTTAGCTTAAAATTTTCTCCCCAAGCTAATCCTAATCAAGTTAGTTTGTTTTCAGTTGTGATTGCTAAAAAAATTGTTAAAACCGCAGTTGGTCGAAATAAATTAAAACGCCGAGTGCACTATGCTTTAAGCAAAAAACTCGCTAAAATAAAGACAGGTTATCAAGTGATAATTTTTATTCGGGCTAATTTACTTAAAACCCCTTACTCTACTTTAGAGCAAGAATTATTAACTTTACTGATTAAAGCTAAACTACTTCATGCTTAAAATAATTTTTTTCAATCCATTTTATAATGCCCTAGTTTTTTTGGTTTCTTGGATGCCAGCTCAAAATGTTGGTTTAGCAATTATTACTTTGACAGTTTTAGTCAAGGTAGCTATTTTTCCGATTTATCGTCGCTCTATTCAAACCAATCTTAAACTAAAGGAAATGGGGCCGGAAATTGAAATTTTAAAGAAAAAATATGCTAATGATAAAGTTCTCCAATCACAAAAGATTATGGATTTTTATCGTCAGAATAATATTAATCCAGTTAGTGGTTTTCTAGTAATTTTAATTCAAATTCCTATTTTTATTACTCTTTACTATGTTTTTCGAAGTGATTTAGAAACCCATCTCAGTTCACTCTATTCTTTTATTAGTTTCCCAACTCACCCTAATACTCAATTTCTAGGTCTCTTTGATTTAAATGATTTAAAAAATTATCCTTTTGCTTTTTTGACCGCTTTAACTCAATTTATTCAAACTAAATTAACTCTTCCCGTCCCGGTTAAAACTCAAGGATCTAAAAAAGCCTTAGGAGAAGGCACTTTTGCCGAGGATCTGTCTCGAAGTATGAGTTTACAAATGACTTACGTGATGCCAATTATCATTGGTTTTTTTGCTACTACCCTACCAGCGGCGGTGGCTCTGTATTGGATCACTAGTAATACTATCCATATTATTATGGAATTATTGTGGCGTAAAAAAAAGACGAGTCCTTAATTTACTCCAACAATCGACTAGAGTTTAAACGATAGAGAGTGCCAGTTTTTCGATCAATAAAATAAAGATTATTAAAGCGATCTTGTTTTAAGGAAATGAGATCCAAATTTTCATCTGGGGTTTTAAAATCATAAAACAAAGAAATTTTTCCTAATTCCGGATAAACCAGCCATAAGGAATCATTAAAATTAGTCTGACCTAATAGCCAGTCATTAGGGTAAGCTCCTTTCGCTACTTGTTTAGGGGCCGAGCAAAAAATAGTCGGCCAATCTTTATCCCACAGGCATTTTTCTGGAAAAGTTTTTAAATAAAGATCAGTGTTGCTATTAGTTTTATTATTATGAACTAATAAATTAAAATCATTATTGAAACTATTAGTGTAAGTAATATATTGATCATCAGGTGAAGCTAGAGCACTTAGACCTTTGACTGAGTTAATAATTTTTTTGAAACTTCGATCTTTTAGATTTAAAACATAAAGGGAAGCACTATAATTAGCATCTGGTCGAGGATAAAAATAAACTGTATTAGTCGTTGACCAATTTATTTTCCAATCCGAGAAAGGACTAACCAACATTAATTTTTTATTTTGGAGTTTGAAATTAGCGGTATAAGCAATTGATTTAGCCCCGATATTTTCTAAATAGAAAACCGTGGTTTTATCTGGCGAGACGCTGAAATTATAAATATTAGGCGATAATTTGACGGTTTTAATCAACCACAGATTAGTACTGCTAGCACTAGAATTAGTGGTATTGGCTTCAATTGACAGACTAATGGTTTGGAGTTGGCGATTTTGATCTGGGAAACGAACTAAAGCTTGAACGTTTTTAGCTTGATCTAGACCAAAATAAGCCTCAAAAACGGTCGGAATGGTTAAATTAGAAAGTCTAATCAATTCAGGCTCAGTTTGGGGGCTACTAGTGGCTTGATTTTCAATTTTTAAACTAAAAATATTTCCGGATTCTTTTTCAATATAGACTAAAATCTCTGTTTCTTTAGAGGTTTTTAATAAATCAAAAGACGCCACTGGCTTAAGGGAGATTTTTTCCAATAAAGGGGTGATAACTTGGTTTGATTGTTTATCAGTTAGAGGATCGTTTCCAAATTGAGAGGAATTAGTACTCGAACTAACGAGAATCCGATCAAGCGCTTGAGGGAAGAAATTAACGACTGATTGAGTGATTTTAGCACTGGATTGAATAATCGGTTGATAATTCTGATAAACCACAAAACCAATAATCCCTAGAGAAGCGATAATGGCAGTGATAGAAATGATGATTATAAGGCGGTTCATAATATTTAAAATTAAAATTGGAGATCCCAATGTGGCCCATTTTCTTCTAGCCTTGAAGTTTCATCAAGTATGGTAACTGCTGAACCATTAACTACTCCATCATAAGTTGGAAGTCCACTAATCCATCTAGGTTCTGGACGAAGAGTAAAATTATTAGGATCTCTAATATAAGTTCCTACTGAAGGAGTATTTCTAAGATCAAGTTTATAACCAGTATGGTGATTTCTAGGATTAAGACGACTATGCTCTCCTTCGGTAGCGCTAGTAATGACAATTTCACAATTTGGACAATCTGCTTTGATATTATTAATACCTTCAATTGTCATTGGTTGAACTCCAGCTAAATTGACTCCGTCTTTAACTCCAATACCAGGATTTAATTGGCTTAATACTTCTTGATGTCCAGCTCCTGACGGGTTTACAGTGTTTCCAGGTGGATTATTTGGATCGGTAATAGGATTAGCGGGGTCAGTACCACTCCCACCAGTCGGAGATCCACTGGAAATATTAATTGGTGACAAACTAAGTCTTAGGGTGACTAAATCAGGATTGATAGTATAAAGAATTAACCAAGAAGTAAGAATTAGGATTAAGCCATATAAAGCATTTAACATTATTGTCTTCCCGTCATTAATTTTCATCGGAGTCCCACTTAAAATATACATCGCACCTCCATAAACAATTGAAGCAATAGCCACTACAATTGCCACTGTAATCAGAGTATTAAAGGCGTTTTTTAAATAAGTAATTAAATCTTGATTGGTGGCCCCTCCAACGACACTGGGTTCTAAAAGA
>PCSX01000035.1:21940-22477 GCA_002772495.1 Candidatus Vogelbacteria bacterium CG22_combo_CG10-13_8_21_14_all_37_9
AAGTGATAAGAGGAAATAAAATAATAATTAAAAGTAAAAGTTTTTTCATAGAATTTAGAAAGTAGTTTGGTTTTTAGTGTTGTTTAAGAAAAAGTTAGTTTGAGCGGATTGAAAAATCTTAGCCGGATTTTTAATTAATAAATCAACTCGTTGGTTTATTGGATTAGAACTTTTAATCGCAAAATACATTAAACCAAGATCGTTTAATTTAGGGAAAATCTTTTCTTGACCAAGAGTCCAATTAAAATCCAAGAGATCGTTAGAAAAACCAAAAGCTTCAGCTCGCACCGCCAAACTATCGTTTATAACTTGCTCGGCTTTTAATTGCTGTTGGAAAATCGTGCCTAAGAGGGGTTGTTCGAGGTATAAAGCGATTTGAGGATTTTCGACTGGAATCAAGACTGATCGGTGCTCGGTATTACCACTAGGAGTAATAATTGTTAAATCGATTTTATCAGCTCCCTTTTTAGTAGCGGTATAAGTTAAATTGCTTCGACCAACTCCTGATTCTAGATTTAAAATTTTATCATTTTTATT
>PCSX01000035.1:22486-28373 GCA_002772495.1 Candidatus Vogelbacteria bacterium CG22_combo_CG10-13_8_21_14_all_37_9
AATTAAAGTTTCTGGTGGAATAGTTTTCCCGGTTTGATCAATAGCGGTGACTAAAGCCGATACGATGACCGTGCTTTCGGGGCTAATTAGAGCTCGACCTTGGTACCAATAAGGCCGGGAAGTGTTGGCTTGCCAATTTAGTTCAATATCTAGCGGTTCAAATACTAAGAGTTTTTTAATGGTGCCACTTTGGGAGCGAGGTAAAACATCAATGCTGACAATAGTTCTGGAACCTAAAGATCCAGTCTGGAAAGAAAAATTCTTTAGGCCGAAACCACTATTGGCTAACTTACCGTTTAGACCCCAAGAAATTAAACTATTATCAATATCTACCCCATAAGCGCGTAAACTGATTTTGACTAAAGTATTAGGGCCGGGATTATTAGGAGAAACAGTCGCCACTAAATCCCCACCATTAGTGACCTCTTGATAAGCCAGTGTATTGATCGGCACCAGTAATAGGGCACTAAGACTAAGAATTATTAATTGGGAAAAAAGTTTAGGCATTATTTGAATTTATTTGCATTAAACGAATCTCTCGGCGGTAGTTATTATTTTCTTTTTCTGATTCCGCGAGTTCGGCTTGCTCCGCTTCTTCTCGCTCGGCTTGTTCTCGTTTACTACTTCTTAATAATAACACGGTTGAAATAGTCCATAAAGGTAAAGCATTAATACCTGGTATTATTTTAGCAACAATTGTTCGACCTAAAATTTTAGTAGCTAATTTACCACTTGTTTTAACCACTACCTTTTCTGCCGCTTTTTCAGCACTACTAGCGGTCACTTTACCCCCCATTTTAGTAGCTAACTGTTTTCCAGTTTTAGCCGCTTCTCGTTCGGCAGTTTTAGCTCCAACTTTTTCTGCTTCTTTAGTCGCTAGTTTTTCTCCTTGATTGGGTTTAATTTCTTGACCGATGTTTTTTGCTTCTTTAGTCGCTAGTTTTTCTGTTGCTTGTTTTTGTCGTTCGGCTTGTAATTTATGATATTGTTCTTTTAAGCGTTCCTGTTGATTTTTAATGGCTTGGCTTTGGCTATTATTATCATTTTCTGCACCACTAACTTTGTTTTTAAGAATAAACCAAGCAATAAAAAATAAACCAAAAAAAATATTAACAATAGTGTTGATAATTATTGTCACAGCAAAAAAGATATTAATTACATCAAAGATGATTGAAATAAAAATTAAAAACAAGCTTTCCAATGCACCAATTTTCATATTTTTACCTTAAGTTATTTTCCATTAGTGGTATTAAATTCTAGTTTGGCTTTTTTAATGGCTAAAATTTCCGATGGATCGGAGGTAATAATCTGATTTTCAGTGTAAGAAGCTTTGACCGCAATCGCGACTCGTTTCAAGCCGGCAATAAAAATTCCCTCCCCCACCCCCGATTCTAATAAGAGATATTTTTCTTCCTCGGTTAAGTTGAAAGTTTCTTGGAGGAGATTAATAGCCGCGGGAGATTGTTTGAGGAGTAATTGAATAGAAGAGTTGGTAATAATTGGTTTACCATAAGGTGAACGGAGGAAATCTTCGACGTCTTGGGTGATGGTGGCTACTCCGAGGAAATATTTACGACCTCGTTTGACCATCGAAAAGAGGAAAGAAGCGGTGTCTTCGGCCTTCATCATCCACCAAGCCTCGTCTACGACTAGGAGTCGTTTTTTGAGATTACGACGCACGACATTCCAGATATGATGCATAATAATATACATCGCGATTGGTTTGAGCTCGTCTTCCATATCGCGAACCGAGAAAACCACAAATTGTTTGTTAATATCGACATTGGTCGGTCGATTCATAAAACCCGACCAAGAGCCTTGAGTGTATTTGGTCAAGCGTTGGGCTAGAGATTCTCCACCTTCCATTCCGGCTAAGACTAGTTCCAAATCGGCTAAAAGTGGGGCTGGTTTGTTGCTAAAATCACTATCGGCGCTGATGTCTTTCAAGGCGTAAGTCTCACTAATAGCATTATCCATAATCGAATCTTCTTCTGCTGATAGTCCACCGAGCATAATCCGCATTAAACCAACTAAATTGATGATATTAGAGCGTAAAACATCAGCCGGTGATTCGTCTTCCCTAGGAATAGATAGATCAAAAGGATTAATATGATGCTCGGAATTAAGCGAGACACTAAAATAACGCCCCCCGACTGCTTCGGTCAGGTATTCGTATTCTCGTTCTGGATCTAGGACAATCACATCAGTGTCAAACATTAGACTCCGAAGAATTTCTAGCTTGGTGGTATAAGATTTACCAGAACCAGATTTAGCAAAAATAACTGAATTGTAGTTTTCGAGAGAAAAACGATCAAAGAGAACGAGGGAGGAATTTTGCATATTAATCCCAAACAAAATTCCTTTATTAGAGGTCAGATCAAAAGAGACGAAAGGAAATAGACTCGATAAAGGGGTAGAATTGATTTTAGAAGTAATTTCTAGGTAATCATGACCAATCGGGGCGACACTTAAAAATCCCTCTTCTTGTTGATAATTGGCTGGTTTGAGATAAATTAATTTAGCATCTAAAATTGATCTGATTTCAGTTTCAATTTTATCTAAAGCGTCATCATTGTCGCCATATAAAGTGACATAAAGACCGACATCAAAAATTTTCTCTTGAGCTTGTTGTAATTGATCGCGCAAGGATTCAATATCTTGGAAAGCGGTATCTAAAATCGGATCTCGAACCATTCCCTTTTCTTCACGGATACTGATTTGACTTTGAACTTCGGCAATTTTTTTCTGTAAAGTTTTTAGGGCTTGAGAAGTATCGATCGGATTAACAAAAATCGAAATATCAAAAACTTTATCCAAATTAATAATCGGCGAAAACCACTCTTCGGTTAAAAAACGAGGATAAGAAATAACAAACAAAGTCCGAGCGATTTTATCACCTAAGTTGAGACCTTTGGCACTGACCCGTAAAGCCGCCGGAGCGATAATATCATTTAATTCCAAAACTCCTGACTGATAAATGTCACTCGGTAAAATCGGAGTCAGTTCTTCTTTAACTTGTGATTTTTTAAGAAAAGGAATATCCATAATTAAATTACATTTTGATTAGCGGTTTGATTATTATCGAGACTAGGGACGTCACTTTCGCCGGGGTTGAAGAGTCGGAAAAATAACTCAATTAACTCTTCAGTACCCAAAGGGACAGTTTGTAAGCCAATTCGTCTCATCCCCTGTTCGACGACGGATACTCGTTGTTCTAATTGAGTTTTAGCTTCGATAAAATCAGTATTAATTTGAGCTTTAAGTTGAGAACGACCCATTAAACGACTGAAGAAATTACCGCTACTATTAATTAGAGCCGGATAATAAGGGACGACAATAAAAAATCCCTTAGACATGACATTGTAACTTTCAGTGAAAGACTTAATAAAATCAATATATTCCCGAGTTTGAATTTTTAGTAATTCATTGGTCTGGTCTTTAATCTTGGCTTCGAGGGTTAGGAGGTAGGGTTTGATATCTAGCCGGCGAGATTGGATGAAAATCTGAATATGAAAATCTAGGGAATTTAAAAAGTTTTGATATTGAAACAGAATCGCTTGTTTCTCATCATTGGATTTAAGGGAGAAGTTCATCGAAGAAACTAGCAGAATCATGCGCATTGATCCGTCTTTTAAAATCAAAACTCCATCCCGAATTTCTCTCATCGGGACAAAATCTTGAGTCGCTTTGGTTTTGGTAGATTTCATTCTTAATTTTCAGGTTGGTCTAGATGTTCTTTGACATTAAGACTCCAAGATAATTCTTTTAATCGACTATCGCTCAAGCGAGGAATTTGGATTCCCTTATCTTCTCCTAAGACGATCTTTTTTCCGACCGCCGGATGATAATTTTTTTTCCAGAGATACAGTTTGCTGGATAAATAATATTTTAAGGCCGATTGGAGAGTGTAAATAAAGGGTCTATTATTTATTTTATAGAAAGCCAAGGCGAAAGAAAAGGCACCCACGACAATAATCGGGACGGCCCCTAGATATAAACCTAATTGAGAATAAATTAAAAAAGCTAAACCCGCTCCGCCCGCCAAATAAATAAATTGCTTGAAGGTCAGGGGGCCGATAATTTTATCTTCAACCTCAATAAATTGGGGAACTTGAAAATTCATCCTATTGGCACTTAAATAATAGAAGCTAAATTTTTTCTCAAACTACGACTTAGTTATATTTTAGCATCTTTTTAGTGAACTCGGCTATTTTTAGCCCTAGTCTTGTTGAATTTAATTTAGCTTAGTGGATGGCTTCGCGGTAGGGGTCAGGCTTTTTTTCGGCTGTCGCTGGGGTCGGATTTGAATTTACTTGCTCTGGCGGGAGGTCTTTAGTTTGGCTTAGTTGACCTAGTTTGTCAGCAAAGTTGTCCCGCGTAATCATTGGTGTGGGACTAGGATTTTCGATGGCGGTCAGAATCTCTTGCTTCGCTGGATCATCTGGTCGATCTGGTTGGTAGGGAGCCGAGGAAAAATGAGTGGTGGTCTCAACATTTTTAGGTAAAGGTTTAGGACCATTATTGATTGGCCAATCCCCGCCTGTTTTCATTAATTCTTGGCGAATAGGGGCAAAAACCTGTTCGTTTATTTCGTGGGTGATTAAGTTGGCGATATCTTCGGCCAGCCCCGCTTCTTTAACAATTGTTGTTACAAAATCGCTTGGCTTAGTAATTCCCAACATTACTCCATAAGCATTTTTTATAACTACCCCGATTTGATCAATGTGTAATTTATATTTATGACCAATTTCATAAATATCATCGTTTGTTTCAGGGCGATCATAAACCTGCTTCACCGCTTCAGGTAATTTCTCGTAGAGAATTTTTAATTGTTCTTTGTTCATTGTCATTTTGAAAAGTCTTTAAGGTTGTGTGGATTATTAAGCCATTGTTTTGCAGCTTGAGCTACTTTATCAGATAGTATTGAACGAGCTTCAATTGCACTTCTAATTCGACGTTGTTCTTCTGGGTTAGTAATATCATATAATTGAGACAATTGAGGGGTACTAAATGATTCAATAATTTCTTCATCAGCCATAATTTTATCTCTATTTTCGGAAAAGAATTCTGTGAAATCAGATCCAACTACAGCACGAACTCTATCTTTAATTGCTCTCTCTTTTCCTGCTCCACTTGTTTCTTTATCAATAACAGCAGTTCGTTTGCTTGGGTCAAGTAATTCTTTCAGGTTATCTAGAGCTTTCTTTTTATCGTCTTTGACTTTAACTGCAGTATCAGCTTTTTTAAGTTCTTTGGTATCCTTTCCTTTCAAGTCATTTCGGAAACCTAGGATGGCCTGTTTGTGTTTTATATCAACGACATTTTTTCCGGCTTCATTTTCTAATCTAGAGCGATCTTCGGCTGATAGTTTACTATATAATCTTTTTTGGTCGCTGGGTGACATATTCTTAAAAGCTGTAAATTTCTCATCTATTTCTCTAGCATCCTCTTCATTACCATTAAAACGAAGAGCTAATTGTTCATCAAGAGCTTTATTTTCACCAGAAAAACGTTCAGACCAGTTGCTGTAAGCTGATGTATTTACCCCCGGTACGTCAAGTTTACCTAAAGCCTCAAGAGAAGAAGAAATTGGACTAGCCATTTTTTTAGCCACTTCGGTTCGGCCGATCGCTCGGGCTAATCTGGATGTCTGACGACTGGCTCCACCTAAGAATCCTTTTTGATCATTAGCTCCGTTGTACCAATTAGATAAACGCTTATCCACACCAGTTTTTTCACCAACTTTTTTCATTGCTTTAGAACCAAGTGAAGATCCTTTTGCTAAAAGAGCGCCACCAGCAAACCCAGCCGCTGTTCCAGCCATAGCACCAACACTCCCAGAAGCTGATTTAGCGGTGGAGATACCAGTAATAAGTAAACCAATAGC
>PCSX01000004.1 GCA_002772495.1 Candidatus Vogelbacteria bacterium CG22_combo_CG10-13_8_21_14_all_37_9
CATGTTCAATCGGATTCATCGTTCCGGCATCAACATTGAGATAAGGATCAATCTTCATTAAATTGACCCGAAAACCTCGAGCGGAAAGGATTTTTCCTAAAGAAGCAGTTGTCACCCCCTTACCAACTCCAGACATCACTCCCCCTAGAACGAAAATGTATTTTGCTTTAGTCATAAGTTTAATCAGAAAAAAAGGGTCTCTAAGACCCTTTCGGTTTGGCACTATTTTAATTTAATAAATTTAATTTTGGACATAACACAATCAAGCACTGGTCCATCATAACAGAAAAAAAGGGATTAGAAAAAGTGTGGATATCAATCTCTCTAAAGATAAAAATCCCACCAAAAATACCCCCTTAAGTGGTATTTTTGGTGGGATTTAGGTATAAAAAACTCTATCGTCTTTTCTTTTGTTCCGTTTAGCTGGCCCTCTAACTAGACCAGCTTAGTGATTCATTGTTTTTTGAACTCCTTCGAAAAGAATTCAATAGATGATTAGAATCATCATCCTTCCCGCCCTCTCCACTGGCAAATTACCCTTTACAATCCGATTTAGAATTTTAACGACTAAGTCTGATTAAATTAGATAACTTACGGCAGAGAGGGCGGGACCGACCTGTCAGTCAAAATCAAAAAATTGATGATGATGACGGTTTCCATTGGAAATAAATCCACGACCAGCTTCCGCTAGCCGTGCCTTGTTCATGATTTTCCCATACTTTCGTATCGGCATGGACTATACCTTCATCCGTTTAAAGCTTTTTAACTTAGAACGGAGCCAACGTGTTATGGTGAAAAAGATTTTCAGCCATCTCTTCGGTTACGAAGAAGTCTCTACGGGGTTAAGAATGAAGCTTATAAAGCATCGTCGGAATAATATGAGGACGAATCAGATTTTCAAATTTCAATCGTGATCTTCCACCAATATAGATTCGTTGATACTTTTTGTCTCGATGTAGCGAAACTTGCTTGATTCCAAAGCTACTCTGTAATAGTTTAACCAAAATTTCATTGTCGGTCTGACTGAAATTCTGACTATTGAGAGTGTAACCGGAGCGTGGTCCTTTTGTGCCATCATCCATAAACCAAACTGCTAAACCCAGTGTTGAACAGAAAATTTGGTTGATTGATTTTGGAATCACCTTCTTACCATCCCGATAAAATATAGAGTGATAAGTGGTTAATTCCGGATGAGACAAAGTCTTTATTCTCCAAGATTTCGTTTTTTTATTAAAATGAGGTTGACTTAAACACCAGTTATGAAAGATTTTCGCTTTCCAATCTAAATAAGCTTTTTGCTTAGCTGATTGAGATAATTCCAGACGAAAATTTTTACCATAAACATTTGGTGCTAAACAAGCATCACCCAACAAAGTCCCGACTAATACTTGCTTCTGAATAGAATCAAGAATTAATGAATTTTGAAGCTTGCGGACAGATTTAGACCAGCTGTTGACTTTGGAACGATTTTTAACTTCCCTCGGTATTACCATCATACCCCTAATTATAACAATAATTAGGGAGGAAGGCTTCACCGATATAGTTGGATTTTACTAGAGCCTTACGACTCTAGGTCGCATTAGCCAGATTGACTGGACGACTTAACCCTTGTTACCGAACTTACCTTAGAACCACCAAAGTGGTGCTTTGGGTACTCCCGGCTCCCTTGGCTTGACGGGCAGTGAGTACAAGACTCGAGAACGTATTCACCGCAGTATAGCTGACCTGCGATTACTAGCAATTCCGGCTTCATGAGGTCGAGTTGCAGACCTCAATCCGAACTGGCGCCGTTTTTTAGGATTAGCTCAGGGTTTCCCCGTCGCGGCCTATTGTAACGGCGATTGTATCATGTGTGTAGCCCAGGGCGTCAAAGGGACATGCTGACTTGGCGTCATCCTCGCTTCCTTCCCGTTAAACGGGACAGTCTCGTCTGACACGTATAACAGACGACAAGGGTTGCGTTCGTTACCCCACTTAAGGGAACAATTCAAACCACGAACTGACGACAGCCATGCATCACCTGTCCAATTGTCCTTGTGAGAGGTCCACCGTTTCTGGTGGATTTCAATTGAATTTCAAGCCCTGGTAAGGTTCTTCGTTTAGTGTCGAATTAAACCACATGATCCACTGCTTGTGCGAGTCCCCGTCTATTCTTTTGAGTTTTAGCCTTGCGGCCGTACTTCCCAGGCGGATCTCTTAACGCGTTAGCTTCGCCTCTCAGAGGGTCGATACTCCGAAAAGCTAGAGATCATCGTTTAGGGCGTGGACTACCGGGGTATCTAATCCCGTTCGAAACCCACGCTTTCGTGTTTCAGTGTCAGGTGAGCGCCAGCTGACTGCCTTCGCCTTCGGTGTTCCCCATGATATCAACGGATTTCACTCCTACACCATGAGTTCCATCAGCCTCTCGCCCCCTCTAGCTTAGCCGTTTCCCCCGCGATTCTTGGGTTAAGCCCAAGGCTTTAACGGGAGACTAACTATGCCACCTACACACCCTTTACGCCCAATAATTCCGGATAATGCTTGGACCACTCGTATTACCGCTGCTGCTGGCACGAGTTTAGCAGGTCCTTATTCATGAGGTACCGTCAATCCCGACTAGCGGGTTTCTTCCCTCATAAAAGATCTTTACGCCCCGAAGGGCTTCATCAATCACGCGGCGTCGCTCCATCAGGCTTTCGCCCATTGTGGAAGATTCTCGACTGCAGCCACCCGTAGGTGTATGGGCCGTATCTCAGTCCCATCGGTGGGGGTCAGGCTCTCACCTCCCCTAAGCGTCATTGCCTTGGTAAGCTTTTACCTTACCAACTAGCTGATACTACAAAGGCCGAGCCCAAAGCGTCTTGCGACTTTACTCCGGAGAGACTATCGAAAATTATTCCGTCTTTCGACGGATTATGTTCGACTTTGGGGTTCGTTCCTATGTCTTACTACCTCGTTCGCCATGGATGTACCTCACTACTCTCGTCGCTAAATTCAAAATGTAAAAATCAAAATGAAAAATTATTGCGTCCGCTTTGCGGACACCTAAATTTTAAATTTTGCACTTTTAATTTTACATTTG
This sequence comes from Candidatus Vogelbacteria bacterium CG22_combo_CG10-13_8_21_14_all_37_9, assembly GCA_002772495.1. Taxonomy (GTDB): domain Bacteria; phylum Patescibacteriota; class Minisyncoccia; order Phycocordibacterales; family XYD1-FULL-46-19; genus 21-14-all-37-9. The sequence continues at coordinate 3,065 of PCSX01000004.1, forward strand.
AGTGCGACAAACGCAGTGAGGTACACCCATTCGACTTGCATGCCTTATCCACGCCGCCAGCATTCATCCTGAGCTAAGATCAAACTCTAAATAAAAATCATCATCCTTACGGATTAGATTTAGAAATAAACGGAACAAAAGAAAATACAATAGCGTCTATGTTTTTTATTACCTTACTTTGGAACCTGTTTAAAATCTAACCGCCAGATAAAAATAAATTCTGGGCTTGTCTGCTAAGAGACCTAAATTTCGGCTACAAATCATTCAGGGCTTCGTCGTAATAGTCCACTATAACTCCTAACCCCTCATGATTTTCGCTCGAAATTTAGATCTCTTATCTAGACATCAGATTTTAAACAGATTCCGTGCTGTCAGTTGTCAAAGTCCAGTCAAGAAAATGCCTCTTACAGGCACCTAGGGATTATACCTGAACGGAAAAGGAAGTCAACCCGGTAGTGAATTTTGGCATGGTCCGCCTTGGGTGGACACTCTGCGAGTAATGCCAAAATCTACTACCGGGTCAACAATACGCGGAAATAGGCCGAAAAAGCCTTATTTAGAGACATTGGTGAATTTGGTTGCTCTAAATTCATAAATTTACGATTTGATTATAATTTCTAGTAATCACATAATGCCCCCGAAGCCTGTTTGGCAAATTGGTTTATCCTCCACCAATTTTATAACCTAATCTTACGACCGTTAGATTAGGTTATAATCACAATTACAAATGTTTTAAATCGGATCTAGAACATTTATTCGACATCCGATGTCGCTCAAATTGAACAAAACCACATAACTCAAATCCCCGGACGAGAAGCTTAAGCTTCTCGTCCGGGGATTTCTTCCGCGTAGGTCCGCGTTAATTCCGCGTAGGTCCGCGTCTAGTTGTCCATTTCTCCCAAGTCACCAATAAAGGTGAAGCGACAAAAATTGAGGAATATGTCCCAAAGAAAATTCCAAGCGCCATAATCAAGGCAAAATTACGAGTCGAATCTGCACCAAATAAATAAAGAGCAATTAAAGTTAAAATGATGGTCAAAGAAGTATTAATCGAACGAACAATAGACTGATCCAAACTAATCCCAACGGTTTCTTCAAAATTGTGACCAAGATGATTTTTAACATTCTCTCGGATTCGATCAAAAATAACAATTGTGTCATTAACTGATAAAGCCATAATCGTTAGTAAAGCGGTTAGAAATAGAGCATCAGCTTCAAAGCCTTGGGAGTAACCTAAATAGGCCACAATCCCACTGGGTAAAATAATATCATGTAAAAGAGCAATAATTGTCGCCACACCATATTTCCAAGAACTAATAATGTACGAGACATTATAAAAAGCAAAAGAAATAAATAAAATAACAATCAAAATAACCAAAGCGATAGCAACCACTCCTTTTTTCATCAATTCTCGACCGACAGCGGGACCAATCGAAGAAAATCGTTTTTCAATAAAGGTGCCTGATTTATTTAATTGATCGGTAATTAATTGTTTCTGATCTTGATCAATCGTTTTAGTCTTAAGCAATAAACCCTTATCACCAACAAATTGAACCGAAATTTGTCCGAAACCTAACTTTTCCAAATTTGGTCGAATGGTCGCCAAATCCGGTCGCGAGTTAGTAAATTCCACTTCATAAACTGTCCCCCCTTTAAAATCAGTCCCGGGATTAAAGCCAAAACTAAAAATAGAAATCAAAGCTGTAGCTACTAATAAAGCGGAAATGCTTAAGAAAATTTTTCGATGTTTAATAATGAACATATACCCTATTTAGTAATTATTTAGTAATCTTTAACAATTTTTAACTTACTATGCCATTAATTTATTTCCATTAAATAAAGTTTGTTTTACTTAATAGGGTAAATTATTTATTAGCCGGACCTTTGGCAATACTCAAACCACTACTAAAGAGAAAGCGAACCAATTTAGACTCACCTTTAAAGCCAAGAGCTAAAAGAAAAGTTCGGGTAACGGTAATAGCCGTAAACATACTAATAATCACCCCGATGGCCAAGTTGAGACCAAAACCCTTAATCAAACTGGAACCAAACCAAAAGAGAATAATGGAAGATAAAATTGTCGCCGTATTAGAATCCCGAATTGAAGTCCAAGCTCGAGAAAAACCATCATGAAGAGCTTCGGAAATTTTCTTACCATTATTGATCTCTTCTTTCAAGCGTTCGAAAATTAAAACGTTTGCATCGACAGCAATGCCAATCGAGAGAATAAAACCAGCAATCCCAGCGGCGGTTAAAGTGACAGGAATTAATTTAAAAATCGCCAGCATTATCGTTATATAAATAGATAATGACAAAACCGCAACCACTCCCGGTAAGCGATACCATAAAATCATAAAGATAGCGATAATCAAAAAACCAATCATGCCGGCCTTAATTCCCTTAGCTAGAGCTTCAGTGCCTAGTGTTGCCCCAATAGTCTGAGTTGAAACTAAACTAATCGGCACCGGTAAAGCCCCCAAGTTAAGATTTTTAACTAAATCTTTAGCTTCGGCTAAAGAAAATTGACCGGAAATTTCTCCTCGGCCGTCACGAATAGCATCACGAATAGTTGGCGCTGAAATTTGTTTACCATCTAAATAAATCGCCAAACTTTTACCAATATTTTGTTCTGTAATTTGAGCAAACAGTTTCGCTCCCTCACTAGTAAAAGTAATACCGATCGAAGGATTGATTGAATTTTGATTAAACTGAACACTGGCTCGTTCTAGATATTTTCCATCCAAGCCAGTGGAAACATAAAGGGCGTCTTCATTAATCAAAGTCCAGGTCTCGGCTCCAAAACGATCAGTAATCGTTTTTTCCAAATCAGCAATAGAGGCAATAGTGCCAGAGGCCACTTCAGTGGTTAAATAATTTTGGACTTCTTTTTGAACCGCTAAAATTCGATCTTTGACTGGTCCATCCGCTCGTTCCAATCGAAATTCTAAAGACGGAGTTTGACTAATCATTCCTTCCGCTTGTTTGAGATCACTCACTCCCGGCAATTCAACTACTAAACGATGGGTAGCGGAAGCCCCGATTCCGACTTGTTCCGATTGAATTATTGGCTCCCCCACTCCAAAAACGTTAACTCGTCGCTCGATCACTCCTTTCAAAGCATCCATGGCATCAGGAATATCACTCGGACTCAATTTAGAAACATCTGCTTGGTAAATTAATTGACTACCACCAGACAAATCCAAACCTAATTTGAATGGTCGATAAGCCCAAAAGCTAGGATCAGTCTCGGATAAAAAAACGCCA
>PCSX01000036.1:0-12472 GCA_002772495.1 Candidatus Vogelbacteria bacterium CG22_combo_CG10-13_8_21_14_all_37_9
AAGGTAGAAGTAGCCGGTCCAGGTTTCATTAATTTTTATCTTAGTGATCAATATTTATTTTCTGAATTGGCGATTATTAAAAAAACTGACCCTTACGGTCTTAATCAATCAAAACACGGTCAAAAAATTATTATTGAATATACTGATCCAAATCCCTTTAAGCTTTTTCACATTGGTCATTTGATGAGTAATACCATTGGAGAATCAATCGCTCGACTTTTAGAATTTTCGGGAGCGGAAATTAAAAGAGCTTGTTATCAAGGTGATGTCGGCTTACATGTGGCTAAAACTATTTGGGGGATTAAACAAAATTTATCACAATTACCAACTGACAATGAGTCGCTAGTAAACAAAGTGGCTTTTTTGGGCCTAGCTTATTCGGCTGGCTCAAAAGCTTTTGAATTGGCGACGACCGAAATTAAAGCAGAAATTTTAGCTTTAAACAAGAAAATTTATAATCGTTCGGATCAAGAAATAAATACGCTTTATGATTTAGGTAAAAAATGGAGCCTAGAATATTTTGAGAGTATTTATCAGCGCTTGGGCACTAAATTTGATTTTTATTTTTTTGAAAGTAAGACTGGTGATTTTGGTCGTCAGGTAGTTGAAAATCACCCTACGGTTTTTGTGAAAAGTGAGGGGGCAGTAGTTTATCAGGGTGAAGCCGAAGGTCTGCACACTCGAGTTTTTATCAATCAAGAAGGTTTACCCACTTATGAAGCCAAAGAACTAGGTTTGGCAAAAATAAAATATGATCATTATCCTTACGATTTATCTTTAGTGGTGACAGGTAATGAAATCAGTGAATATTTTCGGGTTTTGTTATCTGCTTTGAAAAAAGTTTTTCCGGATTTAGCCCTTAAGACCAAACATTTGGCTCATGGGATGTTGCGTTTACCATCAGGAAAAATGTCTTCTCGAACTGGAGAAGTGATTAGCGCCGAAGATTTAGTAGTGGAAATTAAAAATAAATTAAGTGAAAAAATTGGTGAGAAAAAAATTACCGTCAGTGATTTGGTTTTAGATCAAATAGCGGTTGGGGCGATTAAGTATTCAATTTTAAAACAAGATAGTCAAAAAGATTTAATTTTTGATTTAGAAAAAACTGTTTCTTTCGATGGTAACTCTGGTCCTTATTTGCAATACACTTATGCTCGAGCGATTAGTTTGCTCGCTAAAGCTAATTTCAGCTCGACTGAATATCTAGTCCCTGATCAAGCTAGTCCTTTGGAACATTTACTGTATCGTTTTCCGGAAGTGGTAGAATATTCGGCCGAAAATTATGCCCCGCACCATCTCTGCACCTATCTCTATGAATTAGCGAGCACTTTTAACAATTTTTACAATCAAGACAAAATCATCGGTGCTCCTGATGAAGCTTATCGTTTAGCACTGACTTCGGCCAGCGCTCAAATTTTAAAAACCGGTTTAGGTTTATTGGGAATTATTAGCCCTGAAAAGATGTAACCCGGTAGTAGATTTTGACATAGTCTGTCCCTAGGCAGACGCTCTCCGAGCAATGTCAAAACTCACTACCGGGTAATTTTTAACCTCGAATCATTTGCGAGTGGTCTAAAAATAGGCTAAATTGAAACTTATGGACGAAACTAAAAAATCACCTCAAGCCGAGCGAGAAGAAAAAATTTTAGAGTCTTGGCAAACTGAAAAAATTTTTGAACAAAGTTTAAATAAAGCTAACCCTAAAGGAGAGTTTGTTTTTTATGATGGGCCACCTTTTGCCACTGGTCTGCCTCACTATGGACATATTTTGGCTGGAACGATTAAGGATGTAATTCCGCGCTATAAAACAATGCAGGGCTATCATGTTCGACGACGTTGGGGTTGGGATTGTCATGGTTTACCGCTCGAAAATTTAGTGGAACAAGAACTTAAATTGGAACACAAAAAAGATATTGAAGGATATGGTATTGATCGCTTTAATGAATACGCTAAAAAAAGTGTTTTACGTTTTGTTGATGACTGGAAGAAGATTATTCCGCGCCTTGGTCGTTTTGTCGATATGGAAGATGATTATCGGAGTTTAGATGCTTCTTATTCGGAAAGTGTTTGGTGGATTTTTAAAACTCTCTATGAGCGAGATTTAATTTACGAAGGTTACAAATCAATGCATATTTGTCCTCGTTGTGAGACCACCTTGGCTAATTTTGAAGTTAATCAGGGCTACAAGGACGTGACGGATATATCCGTCTATGTTAAATTTAAAATTCACCCTGTGGAATATGACGCAAAAGGCGTCATAAAATCTGAAGGATTTTTATTCCACGGGGTAAAAAATGCAGATCAAAAATTAAAAATAGAGGATAACACTTATCTCGTGGCTTGGACGACGACTCCTTGGACTTTGCCGGGTAATGTCGCTTTGGCGGTAAATAAAGAGATTGACTATGTCAAATTAAAAATTAAAAATGAAAAATTAAAAGTTGAAAATCCAGCAGTCAAACCAGAAACTCCTAAAAACGAAATCTTGATTGTCGCTAAGGATCTTTTGGAGAAAGTTTTTAAAGATGAAAATTATGAAATTATAGAAGAATTTAAAGGCTCTGAATTAATCGGCTTAGCTTACGAGCCAGTCTTTGATTATTACTTAAAAGATGAAATCTTAAAAAATCGGGAGCGGGGATGGAAGATATATGGTGCCGATTTTGTCAGTACTGAAGAGGGAACAGGGATAGTTCATATCGCTCCAGCTTTTGGTGAAAATGATTTACTTTTAAGTCAGCAAGCTAATTTACCTTTTATCCAACATGTCAAAATGGATGGGACTTTTAAACCAGAAGTGACAGATTTAGTTGGACAAGCAGTTAAACCAATTGAAAATCCTCAACAAGCTGATATCGAAATCATTAAATTGCTCGCGGTTAAGGGCTTACTATTGGCCAAAGAAAAAATCGTCCATTCCTACCCACATTGTTGGCGTTGTGAGACTCCACTCTTAAATTATGCTACTTCGTCTTGGTTTGTAAAAGTGACCGCTTTAAAAGATAAATTAATTAAAGCCAATCAAGAAATTAATTGGGTCCCCGATAATATTAAAGCTGGTCGTTTTGGAAAGTGGTTGGAAGGGTCACGAGATTGGGCTATTTCTCGGAGTCGCTTTTGGGGCGCTCCGCTACCAGTCTGGCGTTGCCCTGATTGTCAAAAATTAAAGATTGTCGGTTCTTTGGAGGAATTGCAGTCGGATCATCAAGGGTCTAAAAATAATTATCAAGTTATTCGTCACGGTGAAGCGCTTAGTAATTTGACTAATAAAATAAGTTTTGGCACTGAAGCTGAAGATGGCTTAACACCAGCTGGTGTCGAACAAGTTAAACAAGCCAGCCAAACTTTAAGCAAGCAAAAGATCGATCTGATTGTCAGCTCACCTTTTCGGCGAACTCGAGAAACGGCCGAGTTGATTGCTCAAACAATCGGCCTATCTTCTGAACAAACAATTTTCGATGAACGCTTACAAGAAATCAATCCTGGTGATTTGGATGGTCTGTCTTGGTCTGATTATCAGATCCAAGTTAAAACAAAACAAGCTAATGGTCGAGAATCCCTACCAACTATTCGGACTCGGGTTATGAGTTTATTGTTTGATTTAGAACAACGTTATGAGGCAAAAAATATTTTAATCATTAGTCATGGTTTACCACTACGTTTATTATTAATCGCTTCAGCTGGAGTAGCTAATCGGGATTTACGAACTAATACTAAGTGGTCTCTTTCTGCTTTGGCCAATGCTGAAATTAGAGCTTTAAATTTTAAACCTTATCCTCATAATCCTGATTTTGATTTGGATTTTCATCGACCTTATATTGATGATATTAAATTAACTTGCTCTTGTGGCTCGGCGATGAATCGAGTAGCAGAAGTTTTCGACTGTTGGTTTGAATCTGGAGCCATGCCTTATGCCCAAGATCATTTTCCTTTTGGTAATAGTCGCCGTTTGATTGATCCGGACCAAAAAATTGGTTTTCCAGCTGATTTTATTGCCGAAGGTTTAGACCAAACCCGGGGTTGGTTTTATAGTCTCTTAGTTTTAGGAGTGGCTTTATTTGATCAGAGTCCTTATAAAAATGTCATTGTCAACGGCATGGTTTTGGCCGAAGACGGTCAAAAAATGTCTAAACGCCTTAAAAATTATCCTGACCCAATATTGATGGTTGATAAATATGGGGCTGACGCGCTTCGTTTTTATTTAATGATTTCACCGGTCGTTCGCGGAGAAGATTTAAATTTAAGTGAAAAAGGGATTGGAGAAGTGGCTAGACGAGTTTTAGCTCGATTGGATAATGTTCTTACTTTCTTTTTGACTTATGGTGATTTGACTGAGACCTTAGTCAGCCCAGATTCTGACCAGATTTTAGATTCTTGGATTCTCGCTCGTTTAACTGAACTTATTAATTTAGTTAGTCTTAATTTGGACCGTTATGAATTAGATAAATCAGCTCGAGCGATTGATGATTTTATCGATGATTTATCAAATTGGTATCTTCGCCGTTCTCGAGATCGTTTTCATAGTGAAGATTTAGCTGATCAAAAAAGGGCCAATAATACTTTGCGTTGGATTTTAATAGAATTAGCCAAAGTTTTAGCTCCCTTTACACCCTTTTTAGCCGAAAATATTTATCAACAATTAGGTCCTGATCATAAGTTAGCTAGTATTCATCTGGAAACTTGGCCGGAATCAAAAACTCTAAAGCCTTCACTTGAAGAAAGGAAAGACCTGATACCTTTAATGTCCGAATTACGACTTCTGGCTACTTTAGGTTTAGAGTTAAGAGCGAAGGCGGGGATTAAAGTTCGTCAACCTTTAAATAAATTAAGTCTTCAGTCGGATCGTTTGAGCGGTCAAATGGAATTACTAAAACTTCTAAGTGAAGAGTTAAATGTTAAAACAATTGAATTTGATAAAAATCTTTCGACGGTCGCCGAACTTGATTTAGTTATTAGTCCGGACTTGAAACAAGAAGGTTTGGCTCGAGATTTAATTCGTTTAATTCAAGAAGGTCGCAAACAAGCTGGACTAAGTCCTTTAGATTTAGCTAATCTAGATATTTATCTCACTCCCGAATTGGTGGTAGTTTTAACTAATTATGAAACCGAGATCAAACGAGTAGCTAAATTGAAGCAAATAAAAATTCAAACTAGTCCTAACTCTGAATTAATTAAATTAGATCAGGCGGAGCTCGCTTTTCGTCTGGAACGGGCAAATTAATGTCTCATCGACTTTATCACACTGAGGGTTTTGTTTTACGTCATCTGCCCCGAGGTGAAGCCAATAAACTCCTTTATTTATTTACGCCGGAATTTGGTCGCTGTTTAGTTTTAGCTCAAGGAGTCCGGCAGGAGAAATCAAAATTACGACCAAACTTGGTCGATTATAATTTCGGCCACTTCTCTTTAGTCCGAGGTCGAGAATTTTGGCGTCTAGTTTCAGCCGAGAAAGATTCTCGTTTTACAGCACTTTATCAGTCAGCTGAAAAACAGCTAATTGTGGCCAATCTTTTTAATTTATTAGCTAAAATTTTAGTGGAAGAGGAAGATAGTCAAATTATTTTTGAAGACTTAGTCCTGCTTTGTCAGACCCTCATCGAACTGCCTCCGCAAAGTGATTTAATCCCTATTAGTGAACGTTTATTTTTATTACGTTTGATTAAGCATTTAGGTTATTGGCCGAACGAAGTTGGGCTGACTGATTTTGTTGAGACTAAAATTTGGTCCTTAGAGTTGTTAAAAAATTTAGCTGAACCAGCTCTTAGTCAACAAGCGACTAAAGTTATTAATCATTTTTTCACCACTAAAATTGTTTAATTTTGCTCCGCTAGTGTTATAATCTTAGAAAATAATGTTTCCCGCTGATAAAAACAATCGTCTTGATGAATTAGCTAATCGCCTCGATCAGGGTAATTTGTCGAGTGTCCGTTTAAAGCGTTCAAAACTAAGTAATCCCAGTCTTTCGGCCCCGACTGAATGGCCTGAAGAGTTAGTGGCTGATTATGGTGAGCGAGGAGATTCTCGAACTTGGCTGTGGTTAAAACGTCTCTTGATCGGATCAAGCTTATTCTTTGTTTTAGCCGTGGCCATTGCTTTGTTTATATTTTTTAGTGGTTCTAACTTAATTTCTAATAATCGAATTGATCTATCTATCACGGGACCAATTTCTCTTAAGGCGGGGGAGGAAGCTAATTGGCAATTAACAATTATCAATCGTAATAAAAGCACTCTTCAATCCGCTCGGCTATTATTAGATTATCCACCGGGCACTCGCTCCAGCAAAAATATTCAACAAGAATTAATTCATGAGTCTATTAGTTTAAGTGATATAAAACCGGGGGCGATGGTTAATCAAACGGCTCGGGCTTTTGTGTTCGGACCAGCCAATAGTCAATCGACGATTAAAGCCACTTTGGAATATCGTTTGGCTAATTCTAGTGCCGTTTTTACCAAAGATTTAGACTATAATTTCACCATCAATGATTCCCCAATTAATTTAAGTTTAGCTTTGCCAACGGAAATAAATTCTGGCCGAGATTTAACTTTAGATCTTAAAATTATTTCTAACTCCTCAACTATTTTAACTAATGTTTTATTAGCCATTAATTATCCGCCGGGCTTTAGTTTCCGATCAGCTAGTTTACCACCAACTAAGGATAATAATGTTTGGTCCTTAGGTGATCTGCCGGTCGGAATTGAAAAACACCTCGTCATCCAAGGGGTTTTAGATGGTCAAGATGAAGAATTAAAAACTTTTCAAACTACGATTGGTCTAGCTGATAGTCAAATCGTTGATAAAATGTCAGTTGTTTATAATAAAATTACTCAATCAATTGCTATTCGACGACCCTTTGTGGGTTTAAATTTATCTTTAGGTAATCAAGCTAATCCTGGTGATAGTTCTGTTTTTAGTTCCGGAGAATCAATTCCCGGTCAACTTTCTTGGATTAATAATACTCCCAACCTGGTTCGTAATTTAAAAATTAAATTAGCGTTAGTGGGACCAATTTACGATCGTCGCTCGGTCAATGCTAATGATGGTTTTTATCGATCAACTGATGAGACTATTATTTGGGATAAAAGTTTGATTGAGGGCTTGGCGGTTCTCAAACCGGGTGATAGTGCTAACGCTAGTTTTTCCTTCTCTCTTCTTCCTAGTTCAGCTTTACAAGGGGCTTTAGCTAATAATCCGCAATTAGAAATTATTGTGATTATTGAAGGAGAACGAATAACTGACGATAACCAAAGCGAGGCGCTTAAGACTGAAATTCATAAAATTGTTCGCTTGCGATCGGCGATTAATCTAGCCACCAAAACTTCCTATCAGAGTGGACCTTTCACTAATAGTGGACCCCTACCACCAAAAGTGAATGAAAAAACCACTTATACTCTAACTTGGTCGCTAACTAATCCTTCGAATAATTTAAGTAATGTTCAAGTTAAGACCGTTTTACCACCGTATATTACTTGGTTAGATACCAGTTCGCCTCAAATCGAAAAATTAACTTACAGTGAAAAAGATCATAGTTTAATTTGGGATCTTGGTTTAGTCCCGGCTGGGACAGGTTTTAATATTCCGATTCGAGAAGTATCTTTCCAAATCGGTCTTGTTCCTAGTTTAAGTCAACTTAATCGTAGTCCTAATTTGAGTGGTTCGATAGAGTTAAGTGGAGTGGATAATTTTACAGGGACTAAAGTTCAACTTAATTACAATCCTTTAACCACTCAGGCTAGTGATGGTGGGGGAGCCACTAGTTCGGTTGTGGAATAGAGCATCTCAACTCAAAGTTTGCCAGAACTAAGGATTCTGTAGTATTATCAAACTATGAGTGAAAAATCTGATCTAGTTAAGGTTAGTTTTACTTATGGCGGTTTATTCCGATTTTTTTTGGTACTGGCCCTACTAGTTTTAGCTTACTACCTTCAAGATTTATTGATTGTTTTATTAACGGCAGTTGTGGTGGCGGCGGCGGTTAGACCTTTTGCTCGTTGGTTTGAATCTTGGCATTTACCTCGGACGGTAGCGGTTTTATTAGTCTACGGAATCTCTTTTTCAGTTATTATTGGTACAGTTTATTTTTTCATCCCTCCAATTTTTAATGAATTGATTGATTTGGCTGTCACCTTACCTCACCAATTAAATGTTTTTCTTTTAGGTAATCCGACTTGGAATGTTGTTTCTCCCTTAACGAGCAATTTCATTAAAGATTTTTCTGTTCTTGATTTGGCTAATTCTAGTGCTAGTGCCTACCTACCAGCTATCCCGACCAATATCGCTTCGACGATTCGTTTTCTATTTAATAGTATTTTTGATCTGACTTTAATTATTGTTATTTCTTTTTATTTAGCCGTTCAAACTAATGGTATTGAAGATTTAATTCGCTTGATTTCACCCCTGCGGAATGAAAAATATGTTTTAGGTTTATGGAAAAGGGTAGAGACAAAAATTGGTCGCTGGCTTCAAGGTCAACTATTATTAGGGCTGATTATCGGCCCAATCGTCTTTTTAGGTTTGACTCTCTTGGGGGTAAAATACGCTTTGACTTTAGCCATTCTAGCTTCGGTCTTTGAATTAATTCCTCTGTTTGGACCGATTCTCTCTTCGGTTCCGGCTATTTTGCTTGGTTTTTCTGTTAGTGCTCCAGTTGGTTTAATGGTTTTAGGTTTATATATTGTTGTCCAACAATTTGAAAATCATCTGATTTATCCATTGGTAGTTCGAAAAATTATCGGTGTTCCACCCTTAGTGGTTATCATCTCTTTGATTATTGGGGCCAATCTAGCTGGTTTTCTGGGTATTATCTTGGCGGTCCCCGCCGCCACTTTGTTGATGGAATTAGTTAGTGATTTAGCCGCTTCTAAAGGTCAATTTAGACTTCAGCAAAAAATCAATGCTCCCGAAGAAGATGTCGCGTAAAGTTTATCTAACCACGACTCTGGCTTATGTTAATGCTGAGCCTCATTTGGGTTTTGCCGCTGAGTTAATTCGAGCTGATGCTTATGCTCGCTATCGGCGACTTTTAGGTGACGAAGTTTTTTTTAATACTGGCACCGATGAACATGGCGATAAAATTTATCGAAAAGCCTTAGAGGCTAATGAATCGGTTCAGACTTATGTCGATCGTTATGCCCTTAAATTTAAAAATTTAATTACTGACTTAAATTTAAGTGAGGTCAATTTTATTCGGACCACTGACCCTCATCATCAAGTAGCGGTCAAGGAATTCTGGAACCAATCTCTGGCTAATGGTTTTATTGAAAAAAAAACCTATCAAACTAAATATTGTGTTGGTTGTGAATTAGCTAAAACTGATTCGGAGTTACTCAATGATCATTGTCCGGAACACCCTAATTTAACGATTGAACTTTTAGCTGAAGAAAATTATTTTTTTAAATTTTCTAAATTTCAAACTTATTTATTATATTTATATCAAGCCCAGCCTAATTTTGTTATTCCGGAAATTAGATTTCGGGAAATAAAATCTTTTGTGACTAGTGGCCTGCAAGATTTTAGTATTTCTCGAGTGAAAGCTAAAATGCCCTGGGGGATTCCAGTGCCTAATGATCCAGATCAAGTGATTTATGTTTGGTTTGATGCTTTGATTAATTATTTATCAGCTATTGGTTGGCCTAATGATCAGGCTAGTTTCGAATCATGGTGGCCAGTGATTCAATTTTGCGGTAAAGATAATTTGCGTCAACAGTCGGCAATGTGGCAGGCGATGTTGGCTTCAGTTGGCCTAGCCTCTTCTAAAAATATTGTTATTAATGGTTTTATTACTAGTGGGGGTCAAAAAATGAGTAAGAGTTTAGGTAATGTCGTTGATCCGGTGCTTTTAGCTCATAATTGGGGAGTGGATAGTTTGCGTTATTTTATTTTACGCGAGCTAAGTCCTTTTGAAGATAGTGATTTCACTTTGGAGCGTTTCCGAGATTCTTATAATGGTGAATTAGCTAACGGTTTGGGTAATTTAACTAGTCGGATTATCAAAATGGCTGAAACTTATGAGGTAAAAATCCTGCCGGCCGATTTACGGCCGGCAGGAGTCTGGCTCCTCGATGATTTTTTTGCCGAGTACCGCTCGGCCATTGAAGAATTTCAACCTAATCGCGCTTTGGATTTTATTTGGACTCAAATTAAAGAAGCCGATCTCTATATTCAAAATACCGAACCTTTTAAATTAATTAAAACTGAACCAGCTAAAGCCAAAGAACATGTTGAATACTTACTTGGCGCATTATGGAGGATTGCTATTGGCTTAGAACCTTTTTTACCGGAGACGGCACTGAAGATTCAAAAAATGATTAAGCGAGAATTACCACTTGAGCCTTTATTTTTACGTCGCGACTAATTAATTAAACTTAAATCTCAAAACGTAAAACTCAAAGCTTAAGTTTAAAAATAAAAGCTAATAATAAACAGAATTGATTCAAGCTTTTAGTTTCTAGTTTAAGTTTTGCGCTTTGCGCTTTAAACTTTCAACTTCTATGAAATACTTTGACGCTCACACTCATCTAAATTTACCGGAATTTGATTCTGATTGGTCGGAGGTAGCTTTACGAGCCGAATCAGTCGGAGTATCTTTTCTTAATATCGGCACTGATTTAATTAATTCGGCTAAAGCGATTTTGATTGCCAAAGCTTATCCCAATTTAGCTTGGGCTTGTGTTGGACTCCATCCTCAGACTAAAGCGATTGAAAATGAACAAGACCAATTAGCCGACTTAGCTAAAAATAAAGAAGTAGTGGCGATTGGGGAATGTGGTTTCGACCGCTTAGCTGAAGCGAGTGAAGCCGAAGTTTTACGTCAACGAGAATTATTAACTTGGCAACTTGATTTAGCTCTTAAACTCAATAAGCCCGTGATGATTCATTGTCGGGAAGCTTATTCAGAATTATTAACGGTTTTGATTGATAGAAAAAAAACTGCTTCACTACCACTAATCAATATGCATTTTTTTGCGGGGGATTGGACTATCGCTCAGCAATTTCTTGAATTAGGTTGTTATCTGTCTTTTACTGGTGTCCTGACCTTTACTCATGATTATGATGAAGTGGTCAAAAATATGCCTCTTGATCGACTATTGGCTGAAACTGATGCCCCCTACGTTACTCCTGTGCCTTATCGTGGGAAGCGGAATGAGCCAGCTTATGTCGTGGAGGTGGTTAAAGCTATGGCTCGGATTAGAGGGGAGGACGAGACTAAGATAGCCGAACATCTCTATACTAATGCTATCCGATTTTTTGGCTTAAATAAGCTTAATTTTTGACTTTTACATTTAGTAATGATAGGATTAAGCCCATGGAAAATACTGATTCGGAGGTAATCTTGCCTCTTAATTTATATGAAATTGCTTATCTCTTAAGCCCTTTAGTGCCAGCCGAAAATGCCAGTACCGAGTTTAATAGTGCTATTCGTTTATCACTGGAAAATTTAGGAGGCATTTTTGCTAGTGAGTTAACTCCGATTCTTCGTCCACTCGCTTATCCCGTCACTAAAGTTATTGGTAGTAATCATCAGAAATATAATGATGCTTACTTTGGGGCGACTCGTTTTGAATTGAGTACTCAAGCGATTTTAGCGCTTAAAGATATACTTGATAAAAACGAACAAATTTTACGCTTTATGATTATTCGTTTACCTAAAAATGCGGATAAGGCCATCAATCCTATTTATCGAAAAATTTTAGCTCCAATTCGTCGTGAAAATAATGATAGTCCTAAAGGAGAAATAACTGAAGTTCATGAAGCGATTGATGAAGTTGAGTTAGATAAAGAAATTGAAGAATTATTAGAAGATAAAGTCATCGTTTAAATCAACTTTTTCCGCCAGCCGGCGGATTACATTTTTAATTTTTAATTTTTAATTTTAAATTTATTCTTATGTATCTCAACAAAGCAATAATTTACGGTAATCTCACTCGTGACCCTGAACGTCGAGCCCTGCCATCTGGAGCGGCCGTCTGTAATTTTTCAGTGGCGACCTCTCGGGTTTGGAAAGATAAGAATGGTGTTCGTCAGGAAGATACCCAGTATCATAATATTGTCGTTTTCGCTCAACTGGCCGAATTAGTGTCGCAATATCTGCGCAAAGGTTCTGGGGTTTTAGTTGAGGGACGAATTCAGACTCGTTCTTGGGATAGTCCTGAAGGAAAAAAATACCGGACTGAAATTGTGGCTGATGGAATTCAATTTGGCCCGAAACGGGAAGGGGGATCAACTAGCTCTAGCCCCAATCCTAAACCAGACGAGGGAGAAGGGGAGGCTAATCCAATTTCCAAAAATAATAAAGAACCAATTGATACGATCGAGTATCCCGAAGAAGATATTAATCCCGACGATATTCCTTTTTAAATTAGCTTAAAAAATATGAAACAGTGTTATTTTTGTACCAATAATAATAAAGAGATCGATTACAAAGATGTGGAGACTTTGAAGAATTTTCTCGATCCTCATGCTCGTCTGACCAAA
>PCSX01000036.1:12504-28262 GCA_002772495.1 Candidatus Vogelbacteria bacterium CG22_combo_CG10-13_8_21_14_all_37_9
ACGACGATTGGAAGAAGCCGTTAAACGCGCTCGTGAAATGGCTTTGTTACCATTTATCGTTGGCTAAAAACGCGGACTAGTGCGGGACTGGACGCGGACCAAATCTAATGCGGATAAAACGCGGACTAGTGCGGACTGGACGCGGACCAACGCTGATCCCACCAAAAAACCAGCTGAAAAGCTGGTTTTTTGGTGGGGATTCAATTGATTTTGCCAAGGAGACTCCTATGTAAAAACGTATTTGTTGTAAACTATAGATTATAACCTAATTCTACGACCGTTAGAATAGGTTATAAAATGTTCGATATCCAATTTAGAATAAAAATTACCATCTTATTTACAAAAGTCCGCGTTCAGTCCGCGTCTTTAGTCTGCGTAAGTCCGCGTCTTTAGCCCGCGTAAGTCTGCATCACACTAGGCACGTTCGACATATTCGCCTGTCTCCGTATTAATTCGGATCGTATCACCAGAATTAATAAACATCGGAGTATTGATTGTTGCTCCAGTTTCCAAAATAACTTGTTTGACTCCCCCTTGAGCGGTGTTACCTTTGACCGCCGGAGGAGCATCTTTAACTTTTAATTCGACTTTAATCGGTAATTTAATTCCCAAAATTTTATCTTCAAAAGATAGTAAATCAATTAACGATTCACTTCTAACATACTTAATTTGACTGCCGACCGTATTAGCGTCAAATGAAAAACGTTTACTGGGATCAGTAACTTCACAAAACCAATATTCTCCCTTATTTTCATAAAGGTATTTAATTTGGCGAGTATTCAAATTAGCTTCGGACACCTTATCGCTCTGATGGAAAGAGATTTCCATCACTTTACCAGTCAAGAGATTGCGCAATTTAGTGGCATTGACCGGCTTGCGTTGTTGTTTGCGAAAGACATGAGAATCGAGAACTTCAAAGGGTTCACCTTCGTAAACGATAAATTTCCGAGGTTTTATTTCATTATATTTAAGCATGATAGATTTTTAAGGAGTAAGGCGACTGTAAAAATCATCACCCCGCCCTGACCCGATTTAGTCCAGGGCGGGGTGTGTTTAGCCAGGTCATCCTAACTCAAAAGGTTAAATTAGTCCAACCTTAGACCTCCGCCAGTTTCTCGTGGACTTTTTTAACAATCTCGGCCTGAACCTTAGGATTTTCTTTTAGAAAAGTGCGAGCGGCATCATAACCCCGTCCTAATTTTATTTCGCCATAAGCATAAGAAGCCCCAGATTTACTAACCAGATTATATTTTTCACCCAAGGCGATTAGTTCACCCTCGGGGGAGATACCTTCGTTATAGAGAATATCAAATTCGGCTTGACGAAAAGGAGCGGCGACTTTATTTTTAACCACTTTGACCCGAACTCGACCACCGACGACTTCCTCACCTTTTTTAATTTGAGCGATTCGACGAACATCCAATCTGACCGAAGAATAAAATTTTAAAGCTTTGCCACCGGGGGTAGTTTCGGGATTGCCAAACATTACCCCAATTTGCATTCGAATTTGATTGATAAAGATAACTACTGTTTTGCTTTTAGCTACAATTGCTGTCATCTTGCGTAAGGCTTGCGACATCAGTCGAGCCTGTTTGCCGACATGATAATCACCAATATCACCTTCGATTTCGTCCTTAGGGGTTAGAGCCGCTACTGAGTCGATAACTATGACATCAATTTTTCCCGTTCGGACCAAACTTTCGGCAATATCCAAAGCTTGTTCCCCATAATCTGGTTGAGAGATTAATAAGTCATCAATTTTTACTCCTAAACGTTTAGAATATTCTGGATCAAGGGCGTGCTCGGCATCAATAAAAGCGCAGACCCCGCCCTTTTTTTGGGCTTCAGCCACAATATGTAAAGCCAGAGTTGATTTACCTGATGACTCGGGACCAAAAATTTCAATAATCCGACCACGAGGGACACCGCCAATTCCTAGGGCGATATCTAAACCAATCGAACCAGTGCTGATAGCGCCAATTCCGACCTTTGGCCGATCACCCAATTTCATTATTGATTCATCGCCAAAGCGACTCTGGATTGATTTAATTGCTTCAGAGATTTCGGCGTTGTCTTGGATTGGTCGTTTGTCTTTTGGTAATTTAGGCATAAAAAATTATATTTAATTGAGTTTAAAATTTATTGTAAAACCAACTCGACTTTTTTTGTTATTTCTCGACCAAAACCGTCTTCGGCTGTAAACTCCAGTATATTATAGCCTCGAGCTAACAGCAAAGATTCCTTGAATACCCCATTATCATCAGTAAAAATTTTCCGATTATTAAAATAAATTTTCGCAATCCGTTTGGCTTGACCATTGATTGTCACTAGGGGAGAGAGGATCGTCGAACCATTTTCTGGATAAGTGATTTTAATTTCCGGACCGAGTAAAATGTTGTGAGTTTTAAAACCAGCGTAGATAATAATTATCAGAAATAATAAAGCTAAAGCAATCATTTTAAAATAAGTTTGTCGGCTTAATTCTCGCGCAATCATAATCTTGTTTCGTCAGATTTAATCTCGTCTAATTCGACCGTTTCGCTGGGACGCGCGGTATAGACTTCCCTCGGTTTGGCTCCATCACCTGGTCCGATCACCCCATTTTCTTCTAGAATATCTAGGAGGCGGGCGGCCCGGGCGTAACCTACTTTTAGTTTGCGTTGGAGATAGGAAGCGGAAGCCTTACCAGCTTCAATGACTGATTCCCGGGCTACCTCATAAAGCTCATCATCGGCTTCTTCGCCTCCATCTAAAGCTGTGCCAAACAAAGCTTTGTTCGCTCCAATTTCTTCGGCGCCAAAATTAATTTCGTTAGGGATAAATTCGCCGGCGTATTGTTCGGCGATATAAGCGACTACTTTTTTAACTTCATTTTCCGAAATAAAAGCTGATTGAATTCGGGCGGGTTTAGACATTTCTCCTGATAAAAAGAGCATGTCTCCGGCGCCGAGAAGCTTCTCGGCGCCGGCCATATCAATAATCGTCCGCGAATCAATCTGCGAAGTCACTTGCAGAGCCAGACGCGAAGGAATGTTGGCTTTGATTAAACCGGTAATAATTTCCACACTCGGGCGTTGAGTTGAAAGCATTAAGTGAATTCCAACCGCTCGCGACATTTGAGCCAAACGGACAATCGCCGTTTCCAATTCTCGGGGATAAGTGCTCATAATATCAGCCAATTCATCGATGATAATGACAATGTAAGGCATTTGTTCGAGCTCGATCATTTCGTCTGTTTCGCTACTGGAGTTTCTTTTTTTATTTTTTTGTTGTTCTTCGAGTTTAACCGCTAAAATATTTTTATGATAAGACTGAACATCTCGTACTGATTCGGCTTCTAAAATATCATAACGTCGATCCATTTCTTTGGCCGCCCAACGGAGCGCCGAGATCGCTTTTTTAGCATCGGTAATGACTGGAGTTAGTAGGTGAGGAATTTTATTATACAGAGTTAATTCGACTCGTTTGGGGTCAATCATAATAAAACGCATCTGATCTGGTGAATTACGATAAAGCAGAGAGGTGATTAAAGTGTGAATCGTTACTGATTTACCAGAACCAGTGGCACCGGCGATCAAGAGGTGGGGCGACTTAGCCAGATTAGTGTAATGAACCGAACCAGACAGACCTTTTCCTAAGGCCACATAAAGTGGATGAGGGGATTCGCTAAACTCTCTCGTGCCTAAAAGAGTTGCCAAACCAACCGTTGATTTAATGGTATTAGGGACTTCAATTCCGACTAAAGATTTGCCGGGAATCGGGGCTTCAATTCGAAGGGGGTGAGCAGCTAGGGCTAGTGATAGATCATTTTGCAAACCTAGAATTCGGGATAGTTTCATTCCTTCGGCTGGTTTGAGAGCATAACGAGTCACTGATGGCCCGATCGATACTTCATCCATTTCAACATTGATCCCAAAGTTGGCTAAAGTGCGTTTAATGATATTCATGTTGGCTTTGATATCACCACCACCTGGTTTACCACTGTCGCTTTCTAAAAGTGATAGTGGTGGGGGGCTGAAGGTACTCGTTCCCCGTCGGCCAAAAGACACTATGCCTGATAGAAAACCGTCATCATCTTTTTTAGTTTTCAGGGTTTCGTTTGATTTATTTTTATTTGCTTCATCAACTTTATTTTCACTTTCGTCATTTTTATTTGAAGCGAGGACTTTAGCCATTTCTTCTTCATTCAAATCTTCCTCCGTTAAATCTTTTTTCTTAAACCATTTTAAAGGATTTAAATTTAAACCGGTGTCAAAAATTACTAACAGTGAGACTAAACTAGCGGCGACTAAAGTGACTAGACTTAAGTACCAATCAAATAAAGAGAGGAGGGGACGGGCTAAAAAATTACCCACCCATCCACCGGTGGTTTTAGAAAAAATTAAGGACAATAAAGATAGTGAGGAGAGAAATAAAACTAGTCCACCGATAAAACGAGTCAAGACAAAATTGGGACGCATCGAGCGGATAAAAGAGATCGTCAGAAATAAAAAGATTAAGGGAATAAAATAAAAACCGGCGCCAAATAATTGGCTAAATAATTGATAGATAAATTGACCGGCCGCTCCCGCTTTGTTAAAAGCGGAGAGTAGAAAAAAACTAGCGACTACTAAACAGATGATTGCTAAAGCCCCATACTTAGTTTCTGTTTTGAGACTAGTTTTTACTATTTCAGAAAAAGAGTTTTCTGATTCGCGCTCTTTCTTAGCCCGTTTCTTATTGGCAGAATTTTTTTTATGGCGACCCATATAGATATTTCCGTTACCTTATCTAAGGTCTTTAAATTATAGCAAATTTCTAGTCTAGATACCAAAAATCACTAGTTTTTAAGCCATTTTTTACTTGACCTATAGACAATTTTGTCCGAGAGGTATACAATAAAGGACAATACTTGTCTAGGACAAATATTAAGGACAAATGGATAATCTAAACGACAACAATTTAAAAGACATAAATGTTTTGTCTGATAAGAGCCAGCGAGTTGCTAAGGCTGTTTATTTAGTTAGTTCTTTTATCTCGGACAATGATCCAATTAAACGAAAATTAAAAGAACAAGCTTTGTTGCTATTAGAAGATAGTCAAAATTTTGTCCAAAAGAATTCTGTCCTAGATGATAGCTCCGCTTCGACTGATTTTTTACGTTTAGAACGTTTGGCTAATCATTTTCAATTATTATTTTCGTGGTTGGATTTAGCGACTGCCAGTGGTTTTATTTCGGAAATGAATTTTTCTATTTTACGTCAGGAAATAAGCGCTTTATTAGAGTCAATTAAATATTTGAATGATCCCCAATCCCTTCATAAATTTATTAGTCAAGCAACTTCTAATTCTCTTCATTCAACTTCATCATCGTCCGAGTCTAATCTAAAGGACAAATATTTAAATCCTAAAATTGTCCTTAATGCTACTGGTCGTTCCGCTAATTACCCTAAACTCAAATCTTCTAATAAAACTGTTTCTAAATCAGAATCTTTAGTTTCTCAAGTTCTTTCTAAGGCTCAAGATAAGCTTAATCGAAAGAAAAATATCCTTAATTTCGTAACAGGAAGAGGATGGACCTCTATTAAAGACATTGCCACGGTGATCACTAATTGTAGTGAAAAAACAATCCAACGTGAACTCCTAGAATTAGTGGAAAAAGGCCAACTTAAAAAACAAGGTGAACGACGTTGGTCCCGCTATATGGCAGTCTAAAAGACAGTTCAAATATTGATCAAATTGTCAGTTTTTGAATTTTTAACATAGGGTCCCGCTATTTGGTTATTTCTGATCTAAATTTAAAGGACTAATTTAACCTTAAAATCTAGTCTCAAAAAGACGATTTCGTCATTGTTAAATAGTCCTTGCCTAGCTTTGCTTGGTCTGTTATACTATTCATTAGGTCAGATTTAGGTGAAAAGCTTTATTTTTAAGACTGGTTATCCACATTATTATTTGTGTTTTCCAGTTATAGATAAGGTATAATCAAATCACGCTAATTGTGGATTGTCCTTTGTCAAAAAAATATTCTGTTAGAAATATTGGTTGTTCGAAATTCTTTATTCTTGTTTATTAATCTTTCCCTAAAAAAGGGGAGGAGTAATGAATCGTCACAAACGCTTAAAAAGTTTGCGACGAGTGTAGCGGTGTTGAGATAAGTCGATGGCGACACTGTTACCAAAAAATTAAAAGTTCGTTTTAGAAGTAAATTTATTAGATAGTTTTATTAGTTTATTAGTTAGTTTATTAGACAATCAAATTGTATATGAAAAAGCTTAAGTTTCTTACATTGGTTGCCGGTTTAGCTCTCGTCTTTGCCGTTGTGGCGGTTTCCTCCGCTTCAGCCGCTACTTTCTCTTCCAACTTGACTGTTGGCTCACGAGGAAACGATGTTAGCGACTTGCAACAAGTTTTAATCGATGGCGCTTATCTTAATATCGCTACCCCAACCGGTTACTTTGGTGCTCTGACCAAAGCCGCTTTGGCTGGCTTCCAAAAAGATAACGGTATTTCTCCAGCTGTTGGCTACTTTGGTCCAATTACTCGAGGGGTATTAAATGGTATGGGTGGTTCTACTGGTAGTACTTCGACCACACCTGGTTGTTCCGCTGGCGATTTGTTCAGCTCAACTAGCGGTGCGGCTTGTGTTACCGTCACCACAACCTCTATCACTCCCGGTTGTGCTGTTGGCGCTTTGTTCAGCTCAACTACCGGTCAATCTTGTTCTACTGTGACTGTTCCCGGTTGTGCCGTTGGCGATTTGTTCAGCTCAACTAGCGGTTTGTCTTGTGCAGGG
Source organism: Candidatus Vogelbacteria bacterium CG22_combo_CG10-13_8_21_14_all_37_9 (assembly GCA_002772495.1). Lineage (GTDB taxonomy): Bacteria > Patescibacteriota > Minisyncoccia > Phycocordibacterales > XYD1-FULL-46-19 > 21-14-all-37-9. The sequence continues at coordinate 19,280 of PCSX01000036.1, forward strand.
GGCACGACTGGCACCACTGGTACGGTATCTTTAGACAATACCGATGGTTCGATTACTGTTTCTTTGGATAGTTATGTTGGTAATCAAACTTTGAAGAAAGGGGAAACCAAGGATGTTTATGCTCTTAAACTTCAGGCTACTGCCGGTAAAGTTGCCGTCACTCGCTTTGATGTTCGTATGACCGTTCGACCTTGGTTGTACTTCAATAAGTTAGTTCTTAAAGATAGTAGCGGTACTGTAATTGCTGAAAAAGTAATTTCTGGTTCTGCTGATGCTACTGAATTAACTGTTGGTTCTGACTATCTAGTTCGTTTTGATAGTCTTAATTATGTTGTTGAACCTGGTGTCAATAAAATCGTGGTTGTGTCTGCTTCCGTTTTGCCAACTACTGATAAATTGACTTCAGACGTCACTCTAACTGTTAAAACTGGTTCAAATGGAATCCGTACCATGAATGGTAAGGGTTATACTGACTCTTTGTCTGAGGCCACTGGACGCACTGTCACCCTGTCTTCAACTGGTTCTACTGGCAATATTGTCGCTCGAGTAAGCGCCAGTTCTCCTTTAGCGCGAATTCAAACGGTAAGTACTAGCGGTGAAACTGCTGGGGTTGTCCTTGGTGTTTTTGATTTCAAGGCTGAAAATCAGTCTTCTACTCTTAACAATTTGACTTTTGCCTTGAATGATCCTAAAGGTCAACGAGCTTTCTCTACTATTTTCAAGAGAGTTTACTTGGATGATGGTAGTAAGGTTGTATATGCTGATTCTGTAGCTACTTCCACCGCTTTCTCTAATTTAACTATTGATCTAGCTAAAGATTCTTGGAAAACCCTTACTTTGAAAGCTGATGTGGCTGATGCTGATGATTTTGCTAATGGTTCTATGGCTTCCACTTCTATGGTTGTTAATGCCACTAATATCGTTGGTATTGATAGCAACTTCACTACAGTTACTGCGAGTGGTGCTAACACGATTGCCGGTAGTGATGTTACCCTTCTACAAAGTGGTGTGAGCTTAAGTGGTATGTCTGCTTCCTATGCGATGGTGGATAATGGTACTGCAGCCGCTTCTACTTCGACTGTAAAATACCTAATTACCTTAAATAATACTGGTAGTAATGATGTTTATATTAGTAAGACAGCTAGTACTTTCGTGGCTACTTCCACGACTGCTATGTCTGGTCGTCTTACTTCTTTGACTTCTGGTACCACTTTATCTGGTGACACATCCGCTCATTTCATCATTCCTTCTGGTGGCCCTCGAAGCTTTATCTTAGAAGGTGAATATGGTAATGATAATGGTACTTCGGGTAGTGTTGAGTTTAAGATCACTACTGTCTACTTTGATGATGACACTACTGGTCTTCAGGAATTCAACATCACTTACGGTCTAGAAGCCTTGCGTGTTTACACCTATCAGAACAACTAAACCCTCTTGTGTTTAGTTAAATCACCGATGGCATTTAGCTAAAAGGTTGCAAAAACCCCCGCTCGTAAGAGCCGGGGTTTTTGTTTTGCCTAGTTTTTGTCTGTCTCTCCCCACGTCGGACATAGGGAAGATGAGCCGGGGGTTTTTGTTTTGCCTAAATTTTCTAATATTTTTTAGGAGTCTTTCCCCATAGGCCTAGCCTATGTAAAGTGGTATCATTTTCAAAATGAGTAGGAATTTTAAAATGAGTAGGAATATTGATTTTTCTCATTTGCATAGGGTCACCCTATGCAAAGAATCGGGGTGGGGTATGAAATATCTTGCATAGGGTCACCCTATGCAAGATATTTCATTAGTGATAAAATTTAATTATGGAAAGAAAGTTTGATTTTTCAGTCGATGAATTTTATCACATCTATAGTCGTGGTGTGGATAAACGTATCATCTTTGATGATGATAATGATCGTAATCGTTTTATCAAGTTACTTTTTGTTTGTAATCATAGTCAACCGATTGTTTTTCGTGATCTTATCAGAAATACTTCTTTGAAAGATATTTTTGACTTTCCAGCTGATAAAACTTTAGTTGATATTGGCTCTTATTGTCTCATGTCAAATCATTTTCATTTGTTAATTTATGAGAAAAAAGATGGCGGTATCTCGGCTTTTATGTTGAAAATACTTACCGCATATTCCACCTATTACAATAAAAAACATAATCGAAAAGGAAAATTATTTGATGGCAATTTTCAAGCCAAGCATTTAGTTGACGATCGATATTTAGAGTATATCTATGCTTACATCCACCTAAATCCAGTCAAAATTATCTACCCAAATTGGAAAGAGGAAGGTGGTATTTTAGATATAAAGAAAGCTAAAAATTTTATCGAAAATTATCATTATTCTAGTTATGATGATTATGTTGGAAAGAATCGAAAAGAAGCTAAAATTTTAAACAAAACAGCTTTTCCTAAGTATTTTGAGAGTAAGGGAGATTTTCAAAAAATGTTAGATTTTTGGTTGGAGTTTCAAAGAGAAGAAAGAAAGTTAGATAAGTTGGAAGCAGAAGATGATATTTTTGCATAGGGTCACCCTATGCAAAAATTGGTCACCCTATGCAAAAATTTGCTTATTAGATATGGCTTTTCTATAATATGTTTAATTGTTGTTTTAAAAAATGAAAAGTAAAATGAATAAAACGGCTGGTAAAAATTTAATATGAAAGATGACCTTATTTGGATTGTGGTAGTTTTATTAATTTTATTTGGCCTCTGGTTTACTACTGGTGGACCAAGTCGTTCGGATAATCAAAAACCTTTTATTACTCCACCAACTTCGGCGGGCGATAGTCAATCTTATGGTAGTTTGAGTCCTAATTCTAAAAAAACGAGTATTGGCTCTAGTGGTAATACTAATTCTGAAATTATTAAAGATCCCAATGCCAGTTCGTATCAAGGTTTAATTCACCTTAGTCGTGGTAATGCTAATAGCGAAACCAATGCTAATGATGAATATATTGAGATTCGAGCTGATCGTCAAAACAAAAATCCAATCAATATTAGTACCTGGACTTTACGTAATGGGGGAGACAACCGGTCTTATGACCAAAATGGCCAAATGGTTAAGGGACAAAGTAATACCGCGCGTTTACCGGGAGCAGCAGTAAATATTTGGACCAGTCTTAGTGCTAAAAAAATTGTGTCAATTAAATTGTCGGCCAACGAAAGAGCCTATATTATTTCCGGTTCTCCTTTTTCCTACGGTAATCCTTATAATATCCGAGAGAGTTTTAGGGTCAATAAATGTATGGGCTACATTGAAAATCTACCCAATTACCGTTTTGTGCCTCGTTTGTCTAGTAAATGTCCCGCCCCTCGTAACGATCCAACTTTAGCTCAATTGCCAGAGCAATGTTACAATCAGCTTCGTTCTCTCGGGACCTGTCAGACGATCGATTTCGTGACCAAAGATGCTTGGTGCCGACTCCACTACAATGATCAGGCCCTTAGAGATAAGCTTTGTAATTTACCTAGTTATTGTAAAAATATCATTAAAGATCAATATACTTACGAAGCCTGTGTTCGTAATCACCAAACCGATGATGATTTTTTCCAACCAGAATGGCGACTTTATCTAGGATCAATTTGGGAAATTTGGGCTAGTCGCAACGAAACAATTTCACTTTATGATGAAAAAGGGAAATTAGTCGATGAAATAAAATATTAGTAATTAAAATTCCACATAGGGTCACCCTATGCATAGGGTGACCCTATGTAAAAACAAAAAACATGATGAATATATTTAAAAAAATTACCCCGACCAGCCTTTGGATCATCGGTGGTCTGGTTGTTTTGGGAGGAATTTATTGGTATCTGGGAGGCTGGTCGGGGATGATGAACTCTTGGGGTCAGCAACAATACATTAATAAGATTGAAAATTTGAAAGAGGCCTATCGACAGGATACTTACGGAGCGGCGACTCCGGAGGGGACTTTGAAGTTATTTATTGAAGCGTTTGAAAAAGGGGATGCTGATTTGGCTAGTAAGTATTTTGTGATTGAAAAACAAGAGGAGTATCGGGATAAAATTGAAAGCTGGATTAAATTAGGCAAGAAAGATGAAATTCTATCTTTATTCAAAAAAGCTTCATGGGAAGATTCTAATATGGAAGATAAAAATAAAGATAAAGATGAAATGGATGTTTGGGAAAATAATGAAATTGTGACCAGTATTTTCTTTTCTAAAAATACTTATAATAATTTATGGAAAATCGAACAATTATAAAATTATTTTTTATAATAACATTATTTTTACCAATAATTTCTTTTGCCTATAGTGACAACATAACTCATCCATATTTAAGTGGAAAGGCAGTTGATTTATTTGAGCAGACTTATGGTTCAACTTTTAGTTCGGCTGAAAAGCAATTGATAATTCAGGGCTCAATTAATGAAGATTCTGGAGTTCGTTGGTTGAAACATTTTTATGATCCGGTTAATAATCGGGGTTTAAATAAAGGTCAATTTTCGACTTCTAAACTCTGGGCCCATAATCAAGCTTCAATCAAAAATAATTATTCTTGGGAATCAGCAATTTATGAATATGTTTATGGCAATAAAAATCAAGGTCTTTTAACTTTGGGTCATATTCTGCATTTGCTTCAGGATAAAACTGTGCCAGAACATACTCGTGATGATCCGCACCCGCTTCGCAGTACTTATGAAAGTTTTACTAGGAGAAATTTACCAATTCCTAAGACAGTGCCGATGATTTTACCTTCACTCGACGCTTATTTTGATAATTTGGCCAATTTTACTAACCATAATTTTTTTAGCGATGATACAATTTTGAAGGATTATTCTGATCCAAAAATCTTAAAAGAAGTAAAGGAATTGGGAACTGATGGAAAAATAAGAACATATGGTTATGGGGCTTTTAATAATCATTTAGTTTTTATAACTAATTTGGTTGGTACAGATGGTCACATAGAGAAAACTTATTCAATTTACGATAAGGTAGACAACAAAGTCATGATCGATTATTGGAATACTCTCGCCCCCAAAGCCATTGCCTATAATGCCGGCGCCATTAAATTATTTTTTACTGAAGTAGAAAAAGAAAAACAAACTGGCGCGATTAAATTAGCTCGGCAACCTTGGTGGCAAAAATTGATTGATCAAGCCAAACTAAATTTAAATCAAGCTCTAGCTTCGGTCCGATTGGCTCAAGGAAACGAGTCGCCTAAAATTTCACCAATTTTAGCGACTGTTGGCGGAAAAATCTTAGGTCCAAACTTACCACCCGCCCCACCAGATTGGCAAAAATTAGAGACTGAAATTATTACCGCTCAAAATAATTTAATTGCTCTAGCTGACAACCCAACTATTCCTGAACAAAAAATTTCATCAATAATTCACTCAGTTAATAGTTTGGTCGCTAGTTTACCAACAGAAATAAAGACAGATTTGGAACTAGAACTTCCTCTAATAACAGAAGCCACGAGTACCACTTTAGCTAGTCTTGATCCACCAACTATTTTAGTGCCTAATGATTTTTCGATTCCTTTTGCTACTAGTACTATAATTTTTTCCGGTATTGCTAATGCTTCAGCGACGGCGATTTTTATTATCGAAATTCCTGAAGCGACTACTACCGTTGGAGTAGATGGAACTTGGACTTTAGCAGTGGATTTTACTTTAACTGGGACAACAACATTAAATTTTGTCGCTCAAAATGATTTAGCTACTTCTAGCGCTACTACTATTACCTTTGCAATTTCTTCTAGTACTGAATCAACGACAAATTTAACTGTCAATTTAGGTAGTTTGGATTGCGATCCAATTTTTAATCAAGAACATTGTTTAATTTTAAATAAAACCACTACTGATATTACATGGTCGGTCGATCCACCTGGTGATTATCATTATAAATTATATAAATTTGCTGATTATTGGTCGGACTATAAATTTGCTTTAATCAGTGAAGAAACAAAAATTTTATTAACTGAAACTGACGGACCTTATTCTGTTTCTCCTCCGGAATATGGCGATTTAGCCGGTCTATTATTAGAAGTTTATGATCAAGCTGATCAATTAATCGCTACTACCACTAAAGATGTTTGGTTTTTAGACCAGAGTCCAATTTTGATTAATGAAATTGGCTGGTCGGGAACGAGCACTGAAACTAGTACTGGCCAAGGTAATGAATGGATAGAATTAGCTAATTATTTACCATTTCCTATCTCTCTAACTAATTTGAAAATTAAAACGACTGATAATTTAGTGGAATTTGATTTACCGACAACTGACTTTATCGCTCGGGCGCCAAATGATGGAAACGCCTATTATTTAATTGAACGCCAAAGTGATGAAGTGGTTGCTGATCAGCCAGCTAATTTTGTCACTCCTTTTTCAATCACTGACGATGGCGAGGCTGATTTATTAAATAACACCGGTTTTTCTTTAAAATTAATTCGGGCCGAAAATGATTCTGAACAAGTCTTAGACGAAACACCATTTTTTGATCGACAATGTGAAGAACGACAATCACCTAATATTCAAGCTTACCAATTGTGTTGGCCAGATCCGACTGGACTTGGAAATAGTATCGAAAGATATGAGTCTGGCACGACTAGAAATTCTTGGCAATTACATTGGGAAGATCAAGTTCGAAATGGTTTAGATCGAAATGGTCAAGAGATTTATGGCACGCCCGGTCGGAAAAATACTTATCCTTATGTCGCTTTGTGGTAATTATTAATTATGCTTATTCAATTTTATCGATTATTTTATGAATAAATTATTATTTAGTTTAGTTATTATTTTTTTAATTTGGCCAGTATTTGTTTCGGCGGAAATTAGTAAATTAGTTTTTACCACTGATCCTCAGGTGATTAAACCTAGCACCTTATCGGATGGTTTAACCGTTCAAACCCAAACTGCTGATGGGGTTGAAGAAAAAACTCCTGAAACGATTGATTTAACTTTTAGCTCCAATTCTAGTACCGGAGAATTTTTAAATGAAGCTGGCAACCCAGTTTCTAAAACCATGAGGAAAAATTCTGCTAATCGAACTTTTTACTATCGGGATTCTAGTCTTGGTTCATATGAGTTATTAATTACAGCCACTGGTCAAGAGACTAAAAAATCTTTTAGTGCCAATCAAAGCATCGTTATTTCCAATGATATTTCTACGACAAGTGATCCCAATACTGAAACTGAGGCATCTTCGACTAATACTACTTCTAGTAATACCACTAGTTCTAATAGTAGTGGATCGGTAAGTTATTCCGCCCATTCCGCTCAAAGTGATTTAGGAAATGTCGTCATTCATCCGCCGGAGGTTGGAGCGGGGCGAGTTCGTTTAGGGGTAGCCGGAGCGGATTTAAATTTTGAAGCTTGGCGAAAAAACAACGCTGGTGGTAATTTTTCGTGGTCCTTTGGTGATGGGGTTAAAATGGAAGGTGAAAAAGTAATCCATCGTTATGAATTTCCGGGTGAATATCAAGTAGTTTTGAATGCTTATTTCTCTGAAGGTCAAACTGTCGCTCGGACAAAAGTGTTAATTATTCAGCCAGATTTGGCGATCAGTAAGATTGATTGGTTGGCTGGGTTTGTGGAGTTAACTAATGCTAGCACTTATGAAATAAATCTTGGTGGTTGGATTTTACAAGACCAAAGAAGTAGTTTTATTTTTCCGCTGGATACAATTATTGCTCCAAAAAGTAAAATTAAATTTTCTCTTAGCTTACTTAAATTAGCTGGGGTAGGGGAGTTAATTTTATCCGCTCCTAACGGTCGAGTAGCGACTAAAGTTTCTCTTAATCAAATTAATTCTGATTTAGTTACGGCCAGTACCACTAATCTTAGTCAGCAGACTCTTGATCCTTTGACTTTAGCTCGGCGTCGACGCTTAGTGGCGGAAATGGGAGCTTTGCTAGAAAATAATAATTCTTCTCCCGAACCAGCTACCGCGTCGCTTAATTTAGAAGCCCAAACTCCTCAAGCTAATAACTCCACTAATCGAATTGTCCTCACTCCGCAATTGTCTTGGTGGCAAAAAGCCGTTAGAATGTTTAGATGAACGAGACATCCAGTTACCATGATTTTTGGTTGATGATTTTAATCTTTATTTTTTTGGTTTCTTCCGCCTTAGTTTTTCTTTACGTCGTGATTGTCAAAACTAATTTAGCCCTCTAATTTACATAGGACCACCCTATGTAAAAAAGCTGGCTCGTGTTTAGCTACACGAGCCAGCTTCTGTTTACTTTTCGGCTTTTTATGCTTATACTCCTAATCAGATTTTGGGTAATGAACATTGATCAGTAAACAAGAAAGGGGTCAGTGATGAACTTGAGCTTGGCGGAAGAAACCAGTGAGGCCACGGTGGAAGTTGTCAATTCTCTCAAAAAGATCAGAGAGGCAATCGCAGAAAATATTACCGGATACCTAAATGTGTCCATTTCTTTTGCTGATTCCATGCCAACTAATTATTACAACGAGATAAGTCCAACGAAAGTGCCACTTTCTAGCAGTGATTGGAAGGACGTCTTCTTCTTAGCGGATAAGAGTAAAGAATTTGAGAATCTCTTGTCTTTGTTGAAAGTCTCTGATTATGCCGAATTTGAAATAGTCAATGATAGTCAGTTGGCCAAAGCCGTTTCTTTGTGTTGGCGTTTCAACCACAACTTATCGATGGCGGAATTGAGTTTTGCTCTCTTTGTTATGATAAGTAAAAGACGGGGGAGAAGACCAATTATCAAGTTGAAACTTTGCCGCTTGGTCTAGGCTTAAGCCCGGGACGACATCAAGATGCCGTCCCGGGCTTCATTTTTTAGCTTATTTAGGTCTATAAATAGGGGGCTTGCGTTTTTCTCTTATTATGTAATAATCTATTTACAGAGCCAGAGACAGTAGGTATTCTCGTTTAAAGAGAATATAAATCCTACCGAGGGTCGATCTCTTTCTACGGCTTTTATTGGTCGTTTTTTTATTTATTTTATGGCAATTACCAAAGACAAAAAAATCGAAGTGGTCGCTAAATTAGATCAGATTGCTA
>PCSX01000001.1:0-916 GCA_002772495.1 Candidatus Vogelbacteria bacterium CG22_combo_CG10-13_8_21_14_all_37_9
GCAAAAAGCCGGCGATGCCAAAACCTACTGCTGGGTACAAGCCCGGTAGTAGGTTTTGTTCTAGTCCGCCAAAGGACGGACGCTTATACGAAGCAAGACCAAAATTCACTACCGGGCAAGCTCTCAATAACTATTTAGTCACTGGTGGTAATTGGGCTAAAAATTTTTGAGCCTGAATAGAGAAAGCAGAATTAGCCTTGATCCCCTGATCAATAACCTGACGGGCTAAATCAGGACGATTAATTTGAGCAAAAAACTCCGCTAAAGTTAAATAATTTTCACCTAAACGAGGATTAGCTTTGATCAATTGATTAAAATACTCCACTGTTCGTTCAATCGTCGCCACCACTTGATCATTCTCCCCCAAACGATAATAAACATTAGCTAAAGCTAAATAATTATCTTTGTTGCCTGGATCAGTAGTAATATTTTTATTAATAATCGGAATAGCTAATTTAAGGGTTGTTTGAGCGGCAAAATTATTTCCCATTTTAATTTGCAGATCAGCTAAAGAATTATAATTGGCCAAATTATCTGGATCAGTTTTAATTAATTGTTGATAGAGATCAACCCGCACAGAATTAAGCCAAGCTAATTGATCAGGACGTTTAACAAAATCATAAGCTGAACTCAAACGAGCATCAAAAATAACAGACGGCTTATTTTTTTCTTGGGCCAAAAGAGTTTTGGCTCGATCAAGATGACCACTATAAATTGAAACTAAAGCCGACATCAAGGTGGCTTCTGAATAATCTGGAGCTAAATTTCGGGCCGTCTCGGCTAAATTATAAGCTTGGTCATAATTTTGTTTGTTGATATAGACCGAAACTAATTGAAAATAGACAACCTGTTTAGTGGGAGAAAATTCTTTGGCTTTGTTGAGATAAAGAAGAGCATCATCATAACGACCAACATT
>PCSX01000001.1:931-6288 GCA_002772495.1 Candidatus Vogelbacteria bacterium CG22_combo_CG10-13_8_21_14_all_37_9
AATGGCCAAATTAAAGCGCGCATCCGGACCCGCTAAGGCACTTTGAGCATTAATTTGCTCTACGGCTAAGCGACTATAAGTTTCTCGATCTAGAGCCGAGACATTGGGATCAAGAAGTTGATTAGCCGAATTGAGATATTGTTCTAAAGCTTCATGAGAAGCAAAAGTTTCAAGGGTAAAAACTTTTTGATAAGATTTTAAGCGATCACTGGCAGACGGATTGGAAATAGCTTTAATTAAATTTTGATTTGCCATGATTGGTTTAGCATTAAACCAATAAAGAGAGATTGGTAACAGGACAACTAATACCACAACAAAACTATTACTAAGCCAGTCGGGACTGGATTTCGAAGTCCCAATTCGCGAACCAATTTCCGGAGCTTTGATCGAAGCTAAATAAGCTAACAGGGAAAAGAATAGAATATAGGAAACTAGATTATCAAAAACAAAGAAATTATGAACGAGATAAGCGACTAATAAACCCAATAGTAAAGCCGAACCAAAAATTTCTGGCTGAGAATCAGCTTTACTAGAATGAGAGAAAAAATCGCGACGCAGTAATAAATAGATCGCTAAACCAAACAAAGTCAAATAAGCTAACAAACCAAGCACTCCGGCACTAACTAACCAATCAAGAAAAACATTATGCGAACGATCAAACCATGGTTCTTGATTCCATAAAGTCGGTTTGTAATATTTACTAAAAACATAAATGAAACTTTCTTGACCCCAACCTAAAATAGGTTTTTCCCGAACTGCTTCTAAACTCATTTGCCAAATTTGAAAACGAGAGGTCACAGTCTGCTCCTGAAGCGAAATAGAAGCTAAACGACGAAGGGTTTCGGAACTTTGAATTACAGCGCTATCTTTAAAACCAATAAACAAACCCAGTAAAACAACCAGACTTAAAACAACACCAACAGCAATCTTTTTCAAACGTTTAGATCCGCGCCAAGCAAGCAGTGTCCCAGTAATAAACAGACCACCGACTAAACCAATAATGGTACCGCGAGTTTGGGTATAATAAAGCAAAATTAAAAACCACAATCCGACAATAAGATAAGCACTTTGCCACAAACGATTTCGAAGCGTCATCGTGACTAATAAATAAGTAGCTAAGAAAAAATGGAATAACAGGTAGACCGCTAAATAGGCCGAGTTACCGAGACTAGCATCGAGACGAGAGGCCCCTTGATGAATATCAGCCCAACCAAATAATTGAGCAGTAGCATAGACAGCCACTAGCACTGCCACCGCTAGCGACCAATTAAAAAAATTACGCCAAGCGGTCCGCGTAACGAGGACAGAAGAAGCAACCAAAAAATACATAAAGAGATGAATTTGAGTTAACAAACCATCCATTCGTTCAAAATTAGACCAAAAACTATGATAAGGATTAACACTAAAAACAGTGGCTAAAATACTAACCACTAACAGACTCGCTGTCGCCCATAACAAAACTGTCTGACGAGGACGAGAGACTGGTTCGCGGACCGCCAAAATCAACCAGAGAGCAAAAATCACTTCCACTACAATTCGAAAAGCAAAATTTTTACCAGAGATAAATGGAAAATACATTGAAGAGGCCACTAACAAAGGAACGAGTAAAATCAAAGCTAAGCCAGTGTAAATCCCATAACGCAATAGCGAGTTAGTTTTCATATCAATAAACTATAGCAAGCCAAGGTCAAGCTTTCAAGAATGTCCTCCAAGCATCTAGTCGTCAAGCTTTAAATTTGCTACCATCGAGAACAAGTAAATCAAGGAAAATTAGACTAAATTAAATGACAAAAATTAAACTGAAATTAGTTAAATATTTACGCTGGAGCGAAAAATACTTCAAAACCGATATGGTTTACCTAACTAAGGGAAGTTTTTGGGTTTCAATTGGTCATATTGCTTCAACTTTATCTGGTCTAGCTCTATCGCTTGCTTTTGCGAATCTCTTGCCTAGTGCTACTTATGGCACCTACAAATATATTCTCTCAATCGCCGGTATTTTAACCATTCCAACTTTATCGGGTTTAGATGGAGCCGTATCTCAGGCCATCATGAAAGGCTACGACGGTTCATTTTGGGAGGCCTACAAAACTAAAATGCGTTGGGGAATCTTAGCTGGAATTGGTAGTTTATTTGTTGCTATTTATTACTTCTTAGCAGGAGATCAAACTTTATTTATTTCTTTTTTGATTGCTGCTTTCTTTTTACCAATTATGGATATTTTTAATCTTTATGGCGCCATTCTCTATGGTAAAAAAGATTTTAGAAGTAATTATATTTTTTATATTATTGTCCAAGTCTTTTCGGTCGCTTGTTTAGTTGTAACCCTGTTTTTAACTAAAAATATTTTTCTAATTCTCTTAGCTTATTTTTTACCTTTGACGATAATTCGTTATGTTATGCTCCGTTGGACGATTAGAATTCATCATTTAAACAATAAAATTGAATCCGGAACTCTTAATTTTGGTAAACATATCAGTTTAATGAACGTTATTGGGATCATCGCTGGACAAATCGATAAAATTTTAGTCTTCCATTTTATTGGGGCTGTTGAATTGGCCATTTATTCTTTTGCGATAGCCCTACCAGAACAAATTCGAAGCCTATCTAAAGGAATCTTTAATGTTGGAATGCCACGCTTAGCTGAAATTAAAGATGAAATTCAATTAAAACGTAGTCTCCACCAAAAAACTATCACTCTCACTATCATCTTTAGTTTGATCACAATTGTCTACATTCTATGCGCTCCAATTATTTATCAATTACTTTTTCCTAAATATTTAGCGTCAATTGGGTTATCTCAATTATATAGTATTGGACTAATTACAATTCCTGCTATTAGTATTCTTTCAATGAAATATACTTTAGAAAAGAATATTAAAATTTTATATTATTCTAATGTCGGTTCCGGCCTGTTTAATATTATCTTATCATTTATTTTAATCAGCAATTTTGGATTAATTGGAGCGGTACTAAAAAATACTCTTTCTTGGATCTTTTTAATGATCTTAAATTACTATTATTTCCAATCTCGATCTAATAAGACATGATTAAATTAAAACACAAAACCCTTGTTATTTTTCGTTGGGCGCCACCAGTCGCTGGAGGACCAAATCTTATTTATTATCTTTTTTCTAATTTTGATCCAACAACTTATTGTCTATTAACTAGTTATAAAAACACTCATAGTGGTAACCTAACGGACAATTGGCTTTCAGCTCCTTATTATTATTATGATTCATGGAATTTACCATCATTTGACTTTAAAAAAAATAATTTACTAACTAAGTGCCAAAAATTACCATTTCTGAAAAATTTTATTTACTTAATCCAAAAAGCCATCCAAGCAATCAAAATAATTAACCAAGGTTATAAACTAATCAAACAAGAAAAAATCGAGATTATTTTTTCAGTTTCAGATGCTGGCCACTCTTTTTTAACTGGTTTAGTTTTATCATTATTTACTGGCCGACCTTTAGTAATTTATTTATTAGATCTTTATAAAGACAATCTTCTCCCCCGCCGATGGAAACTACTCGCTTTCTTAATTGAACCTCTGGTTTTTTATCGAGCTAGTAAAATTATTGTCACCAATGAAGGTACTCGCGAATTTTATCTTCATCAATACCCTAGACTTAGCTTTAAAGTTATATCTAATTCTACAAATATCACCCAATATCAAAATTTGATCAGCCCTTACAAACCAACACCGCCTTATTCAATTGTCTTTACTGGTCATTTATATTGGGCCCAGCTCCAAAGTGTAGAAAACTTATTACAAGCAGTAAAAGAAATCAGCCAGCCAGAAATTACTCTCACCCTTTATATCCTCAATCCACCATCAGACTTGATCGCTCGTTATGCCTCTAATCCTCGAATTACTTTTACTACCGCTCCACAAGAACAAATGCCAGCGATCCAAACCAAAGCCGATATCCTTTTTCTTCCCTTAGCCTGGGACACCACTTGTCCGGCCATCATTAAGACAGCCACTCCAGGGAAATTAACAGATTATCTGGCTTCTGGTCGGCCGATTCTAATTCACGCTCCGGATTATGCTTATCTTAGTCGTTATGGTAAACAATATGGCTTTGCGGAAGTAGTTGATCAAAATGATGTTAATTTATTAAAAGCGGCTATCTTAAAAATAGTTATGGACCCAATCTACACCCAAACGCTAATTACTAATGCTCAAGACACCTTCAATTCTTTTCATAATGCTAATACTAATAGTCAATGTTTAGCAAAAATTCTTAGTGAAATTAACTAAAATAGATTACAATTTAATTAATTAAAAAATGACACAATCAAAAAGAAAAAAGAAAAAGATTCTAGTAGTTGGTGGCGCGGGCTACGTCGGAGGTTCAGTGACTGATATTTTAGCCACTCAATCCGATAAATACGAATTCCGGGTCTACGATAACCTGATGTATGAGGACCTTTACCGTAAACCAGTCAATTTTGTTTATGGCGATATTTTAGACCGAACCAAACTTAAGAAACAATTAGCCTGGGCCGACGCTGTGATTTGGCTTGCCGCCATTGTTGGTGATGGCGCTTGTCAATTAAATGAAAATTTAACTCGCCAGACTAACCAGCAAGCAATCTCCTGGTTAGCGCGTAATTTCTCTGGCCGAATTGTTTTTACTTCCACCTGTTCCGTCTACGGTGCTCAGCATGATTTACTATTGACCGAAGACTCTCTAGTCAAACCCCTCTCACTTTACGCTGAAACAAAACACCAAGCCGAACATTTACTCAAAAATAAAGACGCAGTCATTTTTCGCCTCGGCACTTTGTTTGGAGTCTCTGATTTGTTTTCTCGCATTCGGATGGACTTGGTGGTTAATGCCTTGACCGCCCGGGCCTGTTTAGGTGGGACTCTGAATATTTTTGGCGGTGATCAATACCGTCCTCTCTTGCACGTTAAAGATGCTGCCGCTTGTTTAGTTAAAGCCTTAGACTTTAAAAAACAAACCGGATCTGAAATCTTTAATATCAGCAAAACCAATATTAAAATTATTGACTTGGCCAAACAAATCAAACGTAGCTTTCTAAAAACTAAAATCAATCTGACTGAAATGTCCTTTGAAGATGCCCGCAATTATCAAGTTAATTGTCAAAAAGCCAAAAAATATTTTAAATTCCAACCAAAATATTCAATCAAAAATGGAATCGAAGAAGTTGCTGATTTAGTCTTAAATAACCGGGTCAAAGATTTTACCAATCCTCGTTATTCTAATCAAATTTTCTTAAAAGATATTCTTAATAAAAAATAAAACAAGTTGCGTGTCCTATCCTCACGTATTTATGGCCAAGCCACGAATCTACTGATTCGGAGCCGATGAGGTATTAGG
>PCSX01000009.1:0-2125 GCA_002772495.1 Candidatus Vogelbacteria bacterium CG22_combo_CG10-13_8_21_14_all_37_9
CTTCTCGTCCATCACCTGACGCATATTGATCGAAGATTTCGCTTGACCAATAATATTTCGAATTAAAGGATTAGAAGTAAATTGACCAATTTTATTTTTAATCGCATCCCCTGCTTCTTGCATATAGCGTTCATTGTAATTGGCGAATTCATCCAACCAAAAAGCTTTGACCGAACCATCACTAACATTAGCTACCACCTTATCGCGATAAGCTTTGTCTGATAACATTCGATTTACTCCCAACAGAGTTGAATCAGGATATTCTAATAGAGCTAGGATCGTATTACCAAGAATATATTCCATTCGAGCCGACCAAACATCGGGCCAGATTTTTTTGAAAGTGGCCATTAAACCATTAGCGACCAAATGACGCTGGTCTTTCCCGACATCTTCCATGACATTAAAAGAAACCGGGTTATCTAAATCAAAAGGCGCAAAATAAATAACATCTTTAATTCTCTCTTCTGGCACATAATCTAAAAGAAGATCGGCAGTTTTGCCGTGAGGATCAATAAAAGCCATACCTTCACCGTTAACAATATCTTGGACCGCCATATTTTCGAGCAAAGTAGATTTACCCATACCAGTTTTACCAATGGTATAAATATGTCGAGCTCGATCTTCTGATTTAATCCCAAATCTGGTTTGTTTACCTCGAAAATCAGTTTGAGCGAAATAATTTACTTTAGAAGGATTAGACATCTTAAACTTAATTATAAAGAGTATTTGTTCTAGAGCAAGGTATCTAGACGATTTTAATTAGTTTAATACTCACCAAATCAGCCCCCCAATGACAAAAATTTAATCAACATTATGGGGACTAATTTTAAACAATGATTTATTAAGTTAACTTTTAGAGGATAAGTCAGTCTCGGAATTATTAATATGAGCTCGAGCAAAGCCAAAAATGGCAATTAATAAGCCGAAAATAACCAATAAAGTAGTGTGGAGCCAAACTGGTGGACCGTTTAAAATAGCCACCAAAACAACGCAAAGACCCAAAAGAGCGCTGGCTCGATTACGCCAAAGAATTCTTTTCATAGACCATATGTTATCACTATTACGCCTCAATCTCAAGTATCACTTAAAGCAAGCAATTTGAAGTAATAACATTTTTTAATTAAAAATTAAAAGTGTAAAATGTAAAATTTGAAATCAAAAACAGAAAAATAACTTTTAACTTTAAATTTTTAATTTTAAATTTGTCCCGATGTCGCCAGCCCCCATCACAATAACTAAATCCCCGGCTTGAGCTTCAGCTAAAATCAAAGACTTAAGTTGCTTAAAATCAGGAACAAAAAAACTGGCCGTTTTTCTTTTGCTAATTAAAGCCACTAAATCGCTTTCTTTTACCTTGGGATCAAAAGCTTCTCGAGCGGCATAAATTTTAGTCACAAAAACCAAATCCGCTGAAGCTAGGGCCTGAGCGAAATCTTTAACTAAAGCTTTAGTTCGACTATAGAGATGAGGTTGAAAAGCAATAATTAACCGGCCCGTCATTTTTCGAGTATTCATTAATTCCCGAGCCCCCAAAATCGTCGCCCGAATTTCGGTCGGATGATGAGCATAATCATCATAAACTAGAGCACCCTTTTTCGTTTGCCCTTTGTATTCAAAGCGACGCCAAGTCCCTTGAAAATTATTAAGGGCTAAAATCGCAATCGATTTTTTAATGTTTAAAATTTTAGCCGTCGCCAAAGAAGCTTGGGCATTAGCTAAATTATGAACTCCAGGTATTAATAATTTTAAATTTCGAACAGACTCTTGACGATAATCAATAATCTGACATTTGGCCTCCTTAATCGCTGGTTTAACTTTTAGATCATGAGGATCACAAATCAAAAAACCAGTCTTGGGAATTTTAGCTACTAATTCAGCAAAAGCTTTTTGAATCGCTTTTAAATCTTGATAGTAATCCAAATGATCAGCATCAATATTAGTAATAATCACTACTTGCGGTGATAAATCGAGAAAAGAACGTTTATATTCACAAGCTTCAGTAATAAACAACTTACCCTGACCGGCGATAAAATTAGTTCGAGTCTTTTTTCCCGGATTAAGAAGGAAAGAACCAACAATCACGGTTGGAACAAGTTTGGCTTCCAGGGCAATTTGGGCCAACATC
>PCSX01000009.1:2147-4276 GCA_002772495.1 Candidatus Vogelbacteria bacterium CG22_combo_CG10-13_8_21_14_all_37_9
GAGTACCCGCGACCGCCACAGTGTATTTAGTAGCCGAAACTAAACCTAAAGCCTGGGGATAAGTTAAAGCCGGAAGCCTTCGTTTTTTAGCCTCAACTAATTCTGGATTGGTATCAGCAATCGCCTTAGTATAAATCACTAATTGGCAATTTTTCGGAATATTAGTCGCTTGTTGGGTAAATTTAATTTTAGCCCCTAATTTTTTTAATTCATCAGTCGCTAAGGAACGACTCTGATCTGAACCAGAAACAATTTTAGCTTCCAATAAAAACATCCTAGCAATCGCTGAAATACCGATACCCCCAATACCGATAAAATGAATATTCTTAATTTTATTTAGTTCAATCATAATCTTTACTTAACAATCCCACCGACTTGCCCCGTAGACAGCTTCGCTGTTCTTCGGGGTACCAATGAAATGGACTCGTTTAACTTTAGTCAAATCAAGATTATTAAGCATAAAATTAGATTTCGGCATTATAGCATTTTTGACATTAAAACAGAAAAACTTATACTAATAACTAGAAAGGGGGCGATATGTCCATTTATTATGACGATTTCGTTAGTCATTGCCGACAAAATGGTTTACCACCACTTGATTGTTCTCGAGAAAAAATTAAAGAGTTTAAAGATCGTCTTAGACCAGAAGACCTCGATCTGAAAGAAATGTTACTAGAATATTCTCTCAGACTCGAAACTAGCTATTCTTAAACTCTGAGACCCGCCTTAGCAAAGCCCCACCCAATTGGGGCTTTCATTTTTTATATGGATTAATCTGATCTAAATTACAATTTTAAAACTAATTTTACAAATTGGTCGCCTCGGTCAAATTCATTTTTAAATCCACCAGGGGGTGGACCAAACGAAGCGGCTCCCGGCGATAATAAAACCAGATCACCTGTCTGAGTTTGGTTTTGAGCTTGTTTCATTGCCTCTTTCATTGACCCAACAACTAGCACTGGAAAGTTTAGGTTTTTTACCCTGTAGAATAAAGATCCTTCATATTCCACAGGGTGAACTTTTAATTTTTGCAAGATTTTATCTGTCGCTGTCCCTCTAAATAAGATCAGAGCTTTAACCGTTTTTTTAACTACGCCGACATATTTTTTATAATCCAGTTCTTTATCTTTTCCGCCACCAATTAAAATTATCCGACCGGAATACTTCGGAAAAGAATTTAAAGCGGCCATCACTCCATCAGGAGTCGTCGCGGTAGTATCGTTGTAATATTTTATTCCTTTAATTTCTCGAATAAATTCTAAACGGCCCGGGACCCCCGTAAAATTAGCTACCACTTTTTTAAGCACTGAATCTTTGATTCCCAAAGCTCGAGCAGCAGCAATTGCCAAAGCCACATTAAAGCGATTATGTTCCCCAATTAATTTGGTTTTCCAATTTGTTGGAAAATCCTTAGCACTAATAGATTGTAATTTACTTTCTTGCCTGCTTAAGTTTTGCTGTGCAAAATTTTGGCGGGTAATTTTTAATTTTTTAGCAATTTCCCTCCCGGCAATAATGATATCCCCTGCTTTCTGCCAACGATAAATATTAGCCTTATCGGAAAAATAAAGGTCCATAGGATTGGCATTTGTGGTGAGTGTAGCCGAACCATAATAGTTTTGGTGATCCACCATCAGATTAGTAAACACCGACAGATTGGGACTGATTTGAGAATCACCAAAACCTTGCAATTGCCAAGAGTCTAATTCCATCACCACTATATCCCCAGCTTTAACTTTTTGAATCAAGGGTAGAGTCGCCAAACCACGAACATTGCCACCTAAGAAAATTTTGCCGTGCCCAACTTTTTGGTCTAGGGTCGGCAAAATTTTCCGGCCGACCGAGTGCCTTTTAGACACTCGGTTTAGGTCTAATTCATAATTACTTTTTAAAATTTCTGCCAAAAGATGAGTGACGGTACTTTTCCCGCGAGTGCCGGTGATACCAATAATTTTAACTCCTAATGGCATCGCTAATTTAGCAAACAACGAGGCGTCCATTTCCACTGGAATTTTATTTTTCCGCGCTTCGGCAATAAAGAGTGAATCGAGGGGCACACCGGCTGCTTTAATAATCAAATCTCGATGACGGAAATCTTCTAGACGATGTTTCCCCAAATGCCAGTTGAT
>PCSX01000009.1:4341-6259 GCA_002772495.1 Candidatus Vogelbacteria bacterium CG22_combo_CG10-13_8_21_14_all_37_9
GGTCTGTCACAATCAAATCTGCTCCGCAGTCGGCTAAAAATTTGGTCACCCCAATTCCCCGACCTAAAAGCCCCAGACCCATAATAGTGATTTTTTTACCAATAAAAAAAGACTGATAGTCTCGTTTATTCATATAGACCAGTATAAATTAAAATCTTCAAAAAAACTAAGGAGAAATACATTTTGTGTGCGTGATCCGGGACTTTCCCCTCGCAAAGCTCGGAATCCTCAATTTTGTAATTATTCGTTTTACTCATAAACAAAATTGGGACCATAGGACCTCGTCTAATTAAAATAATTTTGAAAACTAAAAAGAGGGTCTACTGCCCTGCGTGCGCATGCCAGGACTCGAACCTGGGACCTCCCGATTATCAGTCGAGCGCTCTAACCAGCTGAGCTACACGCGCACGCAATGCACTAGTATTAATCCCCTCTTTTTAGTTTTCAAACGAACAATTACCATTTAGTAGATGATACTTATATAACACTATTTTCGTCTAAATACAAATCAAAACGGCGCGTTCCACAATGAAATAGTGGTAACGCGCCGGAATAAAATCTTCTTTTTCCCCTTATTCCTTGAATAGAAACTCCACGGAATAAGGGACGTCTTCCTCCTGATCAGTCTGATCGTAAGTAATCAGACTGTAGGGGCCGTGGTAAGTCTCCAGCCACTCTGGAGACTTTTCGACCTCGTTGTCGCCTTCCCAGACGACAACTTTAATGTCTTGACCGGAAGCGCTCCGGTACAGGACAGGTTGGGGAGGATTCCAAGCGACATAGAGGACTGCCGCTACCGCCACCAGGGCACAGAACACCCCGTACCCAAAAATAAATCTAGCTGTCTTCATTCCCATTCTCCCATTGTTCCCCTTCCGCCGAAGGTGTTGGAAACCTCAAATTTCAAACTCTACCTTCTATTATACACCCATTAGACTAAAATGTCAATAGCTGAAATACCTAATAAATTAAGGCTTTTTTAGTACCCAAAAACCGCCGGTCACCATCTGGCGACCGGCGGTTTTTTGTCAGCTAAGATTAATTAAGAACCAGATTGTTCTACTTCAGGTGGAGTGGTAAAAGTCCCCTCTCCCCCCGTACCAGAAGCGATTGGTACCGTATCTAGAGGTACAGTCTGGCTTGGTTTATTCAATTGATAAATTCCCAAACCGATGATAATTAATAGACCTAACACTAGAAGCCCAATTAAGATTTTATTCATATATTTCTTAATTTAAGTTCGATTAATTCCGACCCTTAAACCTTTTAATCATCTTAATCCCAACTGAATTAATTTGCAATCATACTAGACTATATTTTTATATTATTTTTTATAAAATAAATCTGAATAAGAACATTGTTGCCGATTTCCTAAAGTACAACTAATAACTGAAGAAACATCAGAAGCAGTAATATAATAATCCCCATTAAAATCAAAACAAGGAATAAAACTATAACTAGAAATATTATTCGGAATTGGAAGACCCATAGCCTTATTGATTTCAATTTGAATATCAAGAGCATCAACCACACCATCAGCATTAAAATCAGCTTTTGGATCATTACAACGCGGGCTTGGGCTTGGTATTACTTTGACCGGCTTAGCCGATACTAATCTTTTAACTTCTGTCGGTGGCATTACATTAGCTAAAACAATTTGACAAGCAGTGTCACAAACTTTTGGAACTAAGACTGGAGTAGGAGCTGGTCTAGCTGGTATATTATTAATAAAATTTAAGAAACGTGACCCCCAGGCATAGCCTGATTGCTGTTCAGGCGAGACGACTGAAACAGGACCCGACATTTTATAAACTCCCCAAATCGCTAATATTACTAATACCACAATAATTCCGATCAAATATTTTTTCTTCATATTTTTGCCATCTGCTATTCAGCAGAGACTAATTAACCTCTAATA
>PCSX01000006.1:0-192 GCA_002772495.1 Candidatus Vogelbacteria bacterium CG22_combo_CG10-13_8_21_14_all_37_9
TTTTGCCGGAAACTTTTATGAATAAGTCGGGAGTGAGTATTAAAGATAAAATTAAAAATCCGAAACAGGCCGAAAAATTGATTGTGGTTCATGATGATTTAGATTTACCTTTAGGCACGATTAAGATTTCTTTTAATCGAGGTTCGGGGGGTCACAAAGGTTTAGAGTCACTTATTCGAGTAGTCAAAACCA
>PCSX01000006.1:365-5983 GCA_002772495.1 Candidatus Vogelbacteria bacterium CG22_combo_CG10-13_8_21_14_all_37_9
AGTGAGGGGCGGGAAAAGGCGATGGGGGAGACAAATTAAATTAAAAATTTAAAATGTAAAATTAAAAATTGAAGATGCGGATTGAAATTAAAAATTTAAAATAAAAATATGGAAAATTTTAATTTGGAAATAGAGGCGGAGAATAAGGGAGTTAAGGCTATTGGAGCTTTAGAGGCCCAAGCCCAAGAAATTGGAGAAACTCCGACCGTTTTAGCGACTAAATTGAAAGAGTTTTTGATTGGCCAGCAAATGGGAGGTTTGAAATTAGTAGCCGTTGGTTGTGAAGATCTAGTAAAAAAAATGGATAGTGCTCAATAATTTTTATGACTGATTTAAAATTAAAAACCGAAATTCTCACTCATTTAGATCTGGCCGATTTAGCTTTAGCCGATCAAGATAAAGTTCTAGCTCAATTAGAAGAAAATATTTTGGCCCAATTACATTTGGCGGTGATTGAAGAGTTAACGGAAATGGAACGAGCTGATTTGGTGGATTTAGATGATGATTCAGCGGAGAAAATTTTTCAAGCTCATCTTGGGCCAGACTTGATTAAAAAAGTGGCGACGGAAGTAGTGACTGATTTTAAGAAACGCTTAGGGTAAAAATTGAGATAAAAAAATGCCCAGACCGTCGAACCAAAGTGGTTACGGTTTGGGCACCTGAGATGATCCAAATGACTCGTCGAACCTTAGATTGGTTACGGGCCACTTGGTCTAGAGAGGGATAGGGGACGATCCTTTCCCCTCGTACTCCAACAAGACATTGCGTTGCTCTACCTGTCGTCCTTTTTCAGATAGCCGAGTGTATCGCCATCGTTGCTGGAGTAAAAACCAAAAAAAAATTTCAATTTCCGCCTTTTCATTATCTTCACTAAGGCGGATGTCCCATCGCGCTCATACGCTTTTCTCTCCCTTTCTTGGGGTATGAGTATTTCTCTTTACCCAAGATCTCTCGAATGTCTTAACTCCCGCTTAGGAGTTTTCATGACATTCGGGGGCCGGTGCTGCCGTCGTTCTTCAATTTAATTTATGCGTGCTGAGCTTAAACACACTCATAGCTCGGGTTCCTTTCTTGTTAGGGACCAGTCGTTTTGAAAGCCCTACGCCTTCAAACACCTTCTTTTATCTTAGCAGATTTGACATCTTCTGTCAAGTATTTTAAAAAGAGGGGAGGGGAAATCCCTAAAAAATGGCCTAACTAGGCCATTTTTTAGGGATTAATCTTAATTTTGATCAATTGATAGATATAACTATTTTCAAATTATACCAGATTTCCACGACCGTGGAAATCTGGTATAATTTTTGACTTTAATTAAGTCTTAGCTTTTATTTCTTCGGGTTTTTTTGTTTCGGTCTGATCTTTTTCTTCTAAATTAACCGCGCCGAAAACTAAAGTCATTTTTTGAGATTTTGATTCAAATAAATTAATGGTGAAAGTATAAGTTTTACCTAATTCTAGAGTTTGACGGAGATCATCTTCATTTTTGAATTCTGAAATGTGAACCAAACCAGCCACTCCTTCTTCGATTGAAACTAGGGCGCCATGTTTGTTGTGTTTGATCACCACCCCTTTGACCACATCACCGCGTTTAAATTTCTTTTCGGCTTCGGTCCAAGGATTTGGTTTCAAAGCTTTTAGCGATAGCGAAATTTTGTCGTCTTTGATTTCAATAATTTTGGCTTTCAACTTTTCCCCCACTTGGAAAATTTCTCGGGGATTTTCCACCAAAGACCAGTCAATTTCGGAAATGTGAACTAAGCCCTCTAGTCCATCTTCAATTTTAAGGAAAATACCGAAATCAACCGTGCCCGTGACTTCACCTTCGACGGTATCACCGAGAGCATATTTTTCGATCAAAGACAGTTTAGCTTTATTGTCTTGGCTTTTTTCAGAGAAAATCAATTTATTTTCTTTAGGATCAGCAGTGATAATGGAAACCGTCAACATTTTACCGACTAATTTTTGTAATTCTTCGGCAATCTTGTCTTTGTCACCGTCAGTAATTCGAGGATAATGTTCAGCTTTTAATTGGGAGGCCGGAATAAAACCGTCAATCCCTTGCCATTTTAAGATTAAACCGCCTTTGTTGGCATCTTTGACTACTAAATCAAAACCAGTTTTGGCTTTAATGGCTTTTTCGGCTTCGCTCCAGACTAAGGCTTGGCGAGCTTCCTTGAGGGATAATTCAATGTAACCTTCTTCACCCTCTAGAGCGACAATTTTGGCTGTGACTAAATCACCGATGTTGATTTTTTTGATTACATCGCGAGCATTTAAATATTCTCGGCCAAAAATCAAACCCGTCCCAAAAGGGGGAATTTCAATATAGAGGGCTAATTTTTCTTTGGCGATAACTTTACCTTCGACGAGAGCCCCTTCTTCTGGTAAAATCAGAGAATTTTTAACAATTTCTTCCATTACCGTTCTGGCTTCGACACTAGGTTTGAATTCGTCTTTGTCTAATTCTTCGTGGTCAATGTCTGAATCGAGATCTTGATTTTTAAGCTTAGTATCCATAAAACTTAACTTTTAAAGTCGGGATTTGATCCCTAAATTGGTTTGGTGTGCCATCATGGCACTACTGGAGTCAGCAGAGATAAAAAGACTAAAAGTCCTCTATTTTTCGCTTATTCTGTCACCAATTTTAAATTAACTAATAATGGGGATAGTATAGTCAAATTAAAATATTTTGCAATGTTGGGGTATTTTGTTATAATTAAGTTATATGATCGTGTCTTACTTTGGCCAAGCTTTCATTAAAGTTCAGCTTGGTGATCTGACTTTGGCTTTTAATCCGATTTCTAAAGAAGCGGATCTTAAGCTGAGCCGATTTGGGGCCGATATTGCTTTTGTTTCCTCGGAGGTGCCAGAAGCGAATGGAGTCGAGTCAGTGACTTATGCTAATAAAACTCCTTTTGTGATTAATGGTCCGGGTGAATACGAACGAGAGGGCATCTTTGTTCGAGGCTTTGCTTCAGAAGGTGAAGGGGCTAGTCAAAACACGATTTATACTTTGACGATTGATAATATTAGTATTTGTCATCTGGGTTTATTGAAAAATCCTAATTTACCTACAGAAACAGTTGAAGAATTGGGTTCGATTGATTTATTATTTGTGCCGATTGGAGATGGGCCAGTTCTTAGTCCTAAAGAGGCGGCCAAATTGGCCACTAGTTTGGAACCAAAAATGATCGTGCCGATTATGATTGATTTGGATGACGGGACAGCTTTGAAAAATTTTCTTAAAGAAGTAAATGGCGAAGTAAAGCCGATTGATAAATTAACCATTAAACGTAAAGATTTGGAGTCTAAAGAAGAAGTAGTGGTCTTGAAAGCTGATAACTAAATAATTTATGACTTGGGCAAATTATTTAAATCAATTGCGGTCTAAGTCGGACAACGAAAAACGTCGTCTCGCTTTTACTTACGCCACGATTGGGACGGGAATAATTTTTGTCATTTGGTTGATATCAGTAGCGATTTCCTTGAGTAATCTGGGACAAACCATAACGCCTACTCCTAAACCAGCCGTGGAAATAGTTAAAACTAAACCTCTCGAAACTAAAACTTCATGGTTTAAAATTGGTTTTACTAAAACAGTTGACACTCTTGATTCCATCGCTCATGGCGGTAAGATTGCTGTGACGAAACTTAAAACTATGCTTAAATAAATTTCATGGCCCGCGGACGAGATACTAAAAATAGTAATAATAAAGAACCAGCCAAACCGGTTGATTTGACGACTGATCGAATTTTACCGATTGATATTGTCAAAGAGATGCGCGATTCCTATCTCGATTATTCAATGTCGGTGATTGTCGGCCGGGCTTTACCTGATGTCCGAGATGGTTTGAAACCGGTTCATCGTCGAATTTTGTTTTCAATGAATGAATTAGGTCTGACGGCTTCCAGTCGCTTTCGAAAATCAGCCACGGTCGTTGGAGATGTTTTAGGTAAATATCATCCGCATGGTGATTCGGCTTGTTATGATGCCATGGTCCGAATGGCTCAAGATTTTGCGATGCGCTACCCCTTGGTCACTGGCCAAGGAAACTTCGGTTCGATTGATGGTGACTCGGCGGCGGCCATGCGTTATACCGAAGCTAAAATGGCGCGTTTGACGAGCGAATTGTTGAACGATATTGATAAGGATACGGTGGATTTTGTTCCTAACTATGACGGCTCGCGTCAAGAACCAACCGTTTTTCCGAGTGCTATTCCTAATTTACTTTTAAATGGAGCGATGGGAATTGCTGTTGGTATGGCGACCAAAATTCCGCCTCATAATCTAGGGGAGTTGTTGGATGCTCTCCAGTATTTATCTGATCATCCGGAAGCGACGACCGAAGACTTGCTGGAATTTGTGAAGGGACCCGATTTCCCGACTGGCGGGATCGTCTTTAGTACTGCTGATATTCGTCATGCTTATTCGACTGGTAAAGGGGGAGTGGTTGTTCGAGGGGAAGCCGAGATTGTGGAAAATAAAGTGGGTAATTTTCAAATTATTATTAGTTCAATCCCCTATCAGGTCAATAAGTCAGAATTGATTATTGCGATTGCTGATTTGGTCCGCGATAAAAAATTAGAAGGAATCCGCGATATTCGAGATGAATCAACCAAAGAAATTAGAGTGGTGATTGATTTAAAAACTGGGGCTCAACCCCAAAAAGTGCTCAACACTATTTACAAACACAGTGATTTGGAAACGACCTTTAATTACAATATGTTGACCTTGGTCAACGGCGTGCCTCGATTACTCTCCCTACGCTCAATTTTAGAAGAATTTTTGGCCCATCGTCAGATTATTGTCACTCGGCGCACAAAATTTGATTTACGAAAAGCCGAAGAGCGAGCTCATATTTTGGAAGGTTTGAAAACCGCTCTTGATCATATTGATGAAATTATCAAACTGATCAAAAAATCTAAAGATGGAGAGGAAGCCAAGAAGAATTTGATTAAATCTTTTAGATTTTCTGATTTACAAGCTCAGGCGATTTTGGAAATGCGTTTGCAGAAATTGGCTGGTTTGGAACGTCAAAAGATTGAGGACGAGTTGAAAGAAAAATTAGCTTTGATTAAAAGTTTGAAAGCCATTTTGGCTGACTCGAAGAAAGTCTTAGCGATCATCAAACAAGAATTTACGGAAATTAATGAAAAATATCGCGATTCTCGTCGAACCAAAGTTGTCAAAAATGGGGTCAAGGAAATTAGTGATGAAGATTTGGTGCCGGAAAAGGAAGATGTTTTAGTTTTGACTGCTGGTGGTTATATCAAACGAACTGATCCGAGTGAATATCGCTCTCAACGCCGAGGCGGAGTGGGAGTGATTGATTTAAATATGAAGGAAGAAGATTTCGTTACTAATTTGATTACCGCTAATACCCACGATGATTTATTGTTTTTTACTAATCGAGGTAAGGCTTATCAGATTAAAATGTATGATGTGCCGGAAGGAAAGAAAGCCACTCGGGGTAAATCGATCATGAATTTCTTAGCTTTGGCTGATGATGAACAAGTGACCAGTATTTTACCAATTCCTAAAGGATCAAAACAGAAACAATTTTCTTTGATGATGGTAACGCGTAATGGCGTGGCTAAAAAGGTGTCGGCGGATAGTT
>PCSX01000017.1:0-147 GCA_002772495.1 Candidatus Vogelbacteria bacterium CG22_combo_CG10-13_8_21_14_all_37_9
CTGATAACGCAATATGGCTCATCGTAAAGCTGGCGGAACAGCTAAAAATCTCCGCGATTCCTTACCTAAATATTTAGGGACTAAACTTCATGACGGTCAAAACGCCAAAGTGGGGTCAATTATTGTCCGCCAACGGGGCACCAAGAT
>PCSX01000017.1:189-6014 GCA_002772495.1 Candidatus Vogelbacteria bacterium CG22_combo_CG10-13_8_21_14_all_37_9
TTTCGCCATCAAAGAAGGAGTGGTTAAATTTACTAACGCCCGCAAAAATTGTTTTAATGGTAAAATCAAAATTGTTAAAAAAGCCAACGTTATTTAATTTTAAATAATCAGCTCAAATAAAAAATCCTCACCAATAATGAGGATTTTTTATTTGAAAAACTTAAAAGATTATTTTAGACCTTCAAGACGGAGGGTAATTGTTGTCCGTCTATCCCCTTTTTGTAAAAGCAGTTGATGTTCACCTAAAGTTTTTATCGCTTGCTTTAAAATCAACCACTCTTTTTTTAAGGCTAAACCGCGAGCTTCGGCTTCTTTTAAAATATCTTCCGCTCGTAAAGAGGCAAAAAGATGACCGTCTTTATTAGCCTTTAAAATAATAATCAGTGGATTATCTTTAAGAGTTTGAGCTAGAGCTTGAAAAGCTTGAGTTTCCGCTAAATCTTGTTTAACTTTATTAGCTTTCTCCCCTTCTGCTCGAGCAATAGCCCCTGGTGTCGCCAGCGTTACTTTTCCCGTAGGTAGTAAAACGTTTCGAGCAAAACCATCAGCCACGTCTTTTATTTCGTGACGTTTACCTAATTTAGGTACATCTTGAAGTAGAACAACTTTCATAGTCCCCTATTTTTAACACTTAGCTGATATTAATTCAAGCTCAATCTCCCTCAAAATTTTGGTGGGCAAAATTACTTGGCTAGCAATAATTCGATCGCTTTATCTAGTTGGGGATCACGGCCGGCTTTCAAATCATCAATCGTCATCGGGACTGAATACTTAGGATTTAAACCATTATGCGAAATCGATAAACCATTTGGAGTCAACCAATGAGCAATAGTGACTTTTAGAGAAGTGTCACTGGTAACCGGAATCAATTCTTGGACCGAACCCTTACCAAAAGTTTTCTGGCCAACTAAAATCGCTACACCATTTTCTGATAAAGCCCCAGCCACAATCTCAGCCGCTGAAGCCGAACCCTGATCCACCAAAATTATCATCTTAACTGGTCGATTTAAACGAGCAAAAATATCATAACCTTTACTGATATAAGTATTTTCTATTTTACCATTTCCCCGATCTTCCCGAACGATTATTTTTCCCGCTGGTAAAAACCAAGAAGCGATATCGACTGCGGCTTCCAAATACCCACCCGGATTACCGCGCAAATCTAAAATTAATTTATCCGATCCAGAATTAATAAATTCTTGCAGAGCTGGTCGAAATAGATTTGGTGATTGAGCGGAAAAATTATACAAACTCAAAACAAAGACCCCATTTTTTTCTTTCTTAGTATCAACAGTTGGGATGATGATCGTATCACGAGTAATTATAAATTCAATCGGCTGATCAACTTTCGAACGCGTCATTATCAGATGAACCTTGGTTCCCTTTGGTCCCCGAATTAGACGGATCGCTTGATCAATATTCAAGTTAAGAGTGGAGGTGGCTTCAATTTTAATAATTTTATCCCCCGCCATAATCCCGGCTTTTTTAGCGGGAGAATCTGGTAGCGCTGAAATCACAGTCAAAGTATTATCTTTCATTCCCACTTCCATTCCGACTCCGCCAAAATTACCACTCACCTCTTGTTCGAATTGAGTCTTTTTTTCTGGTGGCATAAAAACAGTGTAGGGATCCCCTAGAGAATCAGTCAAGCCAGCAATAGCACCATAAATTTTATCTTGATCACTAGCTGGTCCTTCGGGACTACTGGTCGCTCGAGTATCAACAAAACGTTCATTCAAGATAGTCCAAGCTTTCCAAAAAGGCATAAAATCAGCGGTAGGCACAATAGTAGGATCTTCTTTATGACTAATTCCCACTACTTGCAAGATAGCTGGCCGATTAGAGTAACCTAAATATAAGCCAGAACAAAAAGCCGTTACTATAAAAATAACAACTAGACTTAGAATCACCAGGAATTGTTTTATTTTCATTTAAATAGGTTTGGGGTTAAAACCAATTATCTCAAACTATCCACTTGAGGTCAAACGATGATAAGTCTATAATCAATTTAATGATCAGACAAATTAAATATAAGACCGTCACTTGGATCGATATGGAGTCTCCTAGTCGATCCGAGCTTGATGAAGTGGTTAAAAATTATGATGTTCATCCTTTAGTCGTTCACGAATTAGTTATCCCGAGTCAACGTTCTAAGGTCGATCCTTACGATGACTTTATGTATTTGATTCTTCATTTTCCATCAAGTCACTTTTTTGGTAATGGTGAAAACCGAAAAGAAACTTATGAAGTCGATTTTGTCTTGGGTAAAAATTTTCTTATCACGGTTCATTATGAACCGATTCAAGAGTTAGAAGAATTTGCTAAAGTTTTTGAATCTAACTCCGCTTTAAATAAAAAGAAAAATGAACTGCATGCCGGTTTAGTCTTCTTCTATTTAATCCAACAACTCTATCAATCATTAGAACCTGGTCTCGATAGTCTCAATCATAGTCTCAAACGAGTCGAACAAAAGATTTTTACTGGCCATGAAGCCGAAATGGTAGAAACAATTTCCAATATCAATCGTCAACTACTTGATTTTAAATGGGCTCTCAAATATCACCGAGAAGTTTTATCTTCTCTAGATATCGCTGGCCGAGATTTCTTTGGTGAAAAATTTGGTTATTATCTCCGAGCAATAATTGGTGAATATGAAAAAACTTGGAACTATCTCGAAAGTCATCGAGAAACTTTCAATGAACTCCGCCAAACCAACGAATCAATGCTCTCGATTAAAACTAACAACATCATGAAAGCGATTGCGATTATCGCCATGGTCTTTTTACCATCAACTTTGATCGGTACTATCTTTGGGATGAGTGGGCTTGATTCCAATATGCCAATCATTAAGAGTCCTTATGGTTTCTATATTGCTGTCACACTTATGGCTTTAGCCGCTTTTAGCACCTTTATCTGGATCAAGTTTAAGAAATGGCTTTAACGTTCTACAATACTCTTGATCGGAAAAAAATTCCCTTTAACCCTCTTAAAGATAACAAAGTGGGGATCTATACTTGTGGACCAACCGTCTACCAATTTGCTCATCTTGGTAATCTTCGAGCCTATGTTTTTGCCGATCTCCTAAATCGAACTCTGCGGGCTAAAGGTTGGACCGTCAAACATTTAATCAATATTACCGACGTTGGCCATCTAGCCAGCGACCAAGACGAAGGTGAGGATAAAATCGAAGCTAGCGCTCGAAAAGAAGGTAAAAGTCCTCAAACTGTTGCTACTTTTTATACCGAAGCTTTTTGGGACGATTTAAAACTCTTAGGCTTTGACTTATCTAATTATGAATTTCCCAGAGCGACTGATCACCTACCAGAAATGATCGACCAAATTAAACAACTCGAACAAAATGGTTTTACTTATCAAACCAGTGATGGTTTATACTTTGATACCACTAAATACCCCGCCTATGCCGAATTAGCCGAATTGAATCTAAATGGTCAACAAAATAGCGCTCGAATTGAACTTAATCCCGAAAAAAGAAATCCGAGTGATTTTGCTTTGTGGAAATTTGTCGCCCCAGACGATAAACGAGAGCAAGTTTGGCCTTCCCCTTGGGGTCAAGGTTTTCCCGGTTGGCATATTGAATGTTCAGCGATGGCCTTAAAATATCTCGGTCCTAATTTTGATATCCATACTGGTGGTATTGATCATATTCCCGTCCATCATACTAATGAACGAGCTCAAGCTTTTGGGATTGGCGATAAAGATTACGTTCGATTTTGGCTCCACGTAAATTTTATGATGGTGGAAAGTAAAAAAATGTCTAAATCTTTAGCTAATGTTTATTTATTAAAAGATCTAATTCAGCGCGACTTCTCACCTCTAGCCTTTCGTTATCTTTTATTAGGGGTCCATTATCGGGCGGAATTAAATTTCACTTGGGACGCTTTAGCCGGAGCCGAGATTGCTTGGCATAAATTAATTCAAAACGCCAAAGATTTAGCCAATCAAGATTCTGGGACTGGTCAAATTGACCAAAATTATTATGAACGATTTTTAAGTGTTCTTGATAATGATCTAAACTCGGCTCAAGCTTTAGCTATCGTTTGGGAATTAATAAAAGATGAAAAAATTAACCCAGCCAATCGACTCACTACTCTCTTAAAAATTGACCAAATTTTAGGTCTCGATCTTAAAAGTCATTTAGCCCTCGACAATATCCCCGAGGATATCACTTTATTAGTCGCCAGACGAGAAAAGGCCCGCCAGACGAATGACTGGACTGAAGCGGATAAACTTCGACAAGAATTAGCCGATTTGGGTTATGAGGTCTTAGATACTCCTACTGGTCCCAAGGTCAGATTACGAGTCAAATTTAACTCTTAAGAAGGGTTCTGCTACTTATTTAACAATTGTCCACAGACTGTCCCCCTTTTTAAGCCTAATCAAGGAATAGTTGATTTTTTGATTATGCTAAAATGAAGCGAATGAAAAACGACGCTCGGACGACGACTAGAATAAAAATGCCCCCTCAAGATCTCTCAGCCGAGCGGGCCTTTTTAGGTTCCCTGATGATTAAACCAACCGGCATGCACGACATCGAAGATTTAATCATGCCAGATGATTTTTATGCCCTCAAACATAAATTGATTTATAAAGCGATGCTCGCTTTATCAGAACGAGGTGATCCCATCGATATCGTATCTGTCACTTCCATTCTCTCACAACATAAGCAAATGGAAACAGCTGGTGGTTCATCTTATTTGGGTGAACTAATCGAAGCTGTTCCTTCGGCAGCTAATCTCAAACATTACGCCGAGATCGTTCAAAAAAAATCATCCCTTCGAACTCTAATCAATTCAGCTGATTTAATTTCAGAGCTTGGTTACAACGAACAAGAAGAAATTGACAGTATTTTTGATCAAGCTCAAAAAATTATTTTCAATGCTGGTGGTTTTACTAAAAAACGTTTCACTAATATCAAAGAGGGTTTAGCGGAAGCTTGGGATCGGTTTGAAATGTTAAGTAAAATGCCTAATGGCATACGCGGTATTACCAGTGGTTTTCCCGACCTTGATTCCAAACTCTCTGGTTTTCAAAAATCTGATTTAATTATTTTGGCCGCTCGCCCTTCAATGGGTAAAACTTCTTTAGCTTTAAATATTGCTTGTAACGCCGCTATTCGCAACAAAGTACCAGTGGGAATTTTTTCTCTAGAAATGAGTACCCAACAATTAGTCGACCGAGTTATTTCAGCTGAAAGTTTTGTTGATTCTTGGAAATTACGTAATGGTAAAGTTAGTAGTGACGAAGAATTAATGCGCATTCGAGATGCTTTGGCCACTTTGTCTCAAGCCCCAATTTATATTGATGACGAATCTTCAAATAATGTCGCTAAAATGAAAGCCGAAGCCAGACGCTTAAAATCAGAATTTGGTTTGGGTTTGATTATCGTCGATTACCTTCAGTTAATGGTCCCCCGTCGTGAAAGTGATTCGACTGTCCAACAAGTGACCGAAATTTCTCGTTCCCTCAAACAAATGGCCCGAGAACTAGAAATACCAGTCATTGCCCTGTCCCAACTCAATCGTTCGGTCGAACAACGCGGTGGCCGACCCCGCCTATCGGATTTACGTGATTCTGGTTCAATCGAACAAGACGCTGACGTGGTCATGTTTATTCATCGAGAAGACAAAATGAATGAAAGTTCGGATCGTAAAAATATTGCCGAAATTTTGATTGAAAAACATCGTAATGGTCCCACGGGAAAAGTGGAACTTTACTTTGATGAAAAAATAACTAGTTTCGTTCCCGTCGACAAACAACATGGTGATTTTGGTTCTTTTTAATTCACCCTATTAAGTAGACTTTAA